>CAYZRO010000028.1:0-7102 GCA_964480905.1 uncultured Candidatus Saccharibacteria bacterium | reverse complement strand
TAAAGACTCAATTTATTTGTAATAATAAAAATAATGCAATGGTGTATTTGTCTTAAAAGATAAATATTTTTAATAAAAGGTCCCTTATTTTTTATAAAGGACCTTAATAATCTTAATAATTTAGTATTTGAACATAAA
This sequence comes from uncultured Candidatus Saccharibacteria bacterium, assembly GCA_964480905.1. GTDB lineage: Bacteria > Patescibacteriota > Minisyncoccia > Portnoybacterales > JAGGTM01 > CAYZRO01. The sequence continues at coordinate 6,964 of CAYZRO010000028.1, read as the reverse complement.
CGGTTATCTGGCTTGATTTAATTTGATGGACCGACGAAGAAAAAAGCGGGATTAAACATGCCGTTGGAAAAAACCAAACACTTGCAAAATCCTGACTGGCAGGGGCGGCAGGACTCGAACCTGCAGGACCGGTTTTGGAGACCGGCCGTTTAGCCAATTAACGGACGCCCCCATATCTTTATTTGATAAATTTTATTTTCAAAAATTTATTTTTTTGTCTCCTTGTGAATCGTGTGTTTTCTGCACCATTTACAGAATTTTTTCATTTCTAACTTTTTCTCCGTTGTTTTTCTATTTTTGCGAGTAAAATAATTAATTCTTCCACACTCTGAACATTTTAGTTTAATTAAAAATTCTTTTTTCATATTTTTATTGGATGCCAGTTTTCATCCATTTGCCATCCTCATAATGATAGACTTCTAAAGTCTGATTTTTAATAAGATCCTGGCCTTCTTTTAGTTCCCATCCTTCCAAGCCAGGCTCAAAATAAGCTACCACTTTTGCTTTAAAACTATCGTCTTTTTTAGAAAGAGTCAAGAGAATTTTGCGCACAATATAACCGGTAGTTTTATATTCAACATAAACATACTCATTACTTTTTAACGGAAAACTAAACCTTATTGGTTGCCATTGTTTATTGGAATTCGGTTCATCCGGAGATAGATTGCTTAATTGACTAATAAGATAATTAATTATATCTAAACGCGATTTTTCAAACTGCTTTGCTTGATATTGCGGCCAATATTGATGAAAAAAATAATATAATCCACCAATTATAATAATTAGTCCAAGAGCAATAAAAAGGAAAAGTATATTTTTTCTTTGAATTTCTTCCATATTATTAAGTTAAGCCGAGAGTGGGTCTCGAACCCACGACCCCATCCTTACCATGGATGTGCTCTACCAACTGAGCTATCTCGGCAATCCCCAAGCCACCTCCTGGATTCGAACCAGGGACCTACTGTTTACAAAACAGTTGCTCTACCGCTGAGCTAAGGTGGCAAAATAATATTTATTTATGGCCACTGACTGCCTTTTTGTTTTTCTTATTTTTTGAACTATCCTTCTCTAATTTGTTTGCCATTTCAAAAGACGCTCTAGCATCTTCTAAATTTCTTTGCTTAAGATAAAATTTACCTAATTTTCTGTAAACTTCAGCATCATGAGGGTTCTTGATAATAAGATTTATATAGTACTCTTCTGATTCATATTCATAACCTTGCTTTTGCCCTTCTTCAAAGTTTTGTAAATGTTGCAGTCCTTCCTTAATACCGTTAGTTGATTTAGGACTTTTGCTAGTTTTAAATTTATTCTTCCTCACCCAATCTTTAGAGTGAATCTTCCAATTCTCAGATGTTTCCCTAATCTTAGCGATCCATTGACTAAAAGTATTTTCAGTTCTTAAGGAAATAATCTTAAAACGAAAAAGGAGTTTTTCTAGAAAAATCATAACTAGAGCTCCATATTTATGATAATCAAATGATTTAATTTTTTCAAAAATTCTAATTCTGGAAACCCTGGAAAAACTTTCTGAAATCTCTTTATTGTCCTCAATCATTTTTTCTACTTCTTTTAAAGAAGATCTCTTAACTAATATAATCTTGCGAGTAATAATAAAAATTACACCTCCTAAGCTGAAAATTATAATTAATCCAAGAACTAAATTAATCATAAAGTTAGATTTGATATCTAACAAATCTTTTTATCTTTATATTCTCGCCTAGCTTATTAATATATTCATTAATTAACTGCTCAACTGAAATATCTGGATTTTTTATAAAATTCTGATTCAAAAGACAAACTTCAGAAGTAAAATTTTTAATTTTATTTTCTACAATTTGATTAATAACTTCTTTAGGTTTATTTAAATTACTAGCTTGTTCCAAATAAATTTTCTTTTCTGATTCAATAACCTCAGAAGGAATATCATTCGGAGAAATATATTGGGGATCCATTGCCGCAATATGCATAGCTAAATTATGAGCCAATTCTTTAAATTCCTGATTGCGGGCGACAAAATCTGTTTCGCAATCCAATTCAATAAGCACGCCTATTTTGCCTTCACCATGAATATAAGCTTCTATTAAACCGGCAGAAGTGCTTCTTGACGATTTTTTAGCTGCTTGAATTTCTCCCTTCTTCCTTAAAATATTTATAGCCTGCTCTATATTACCTTGGCTCTCTTTTAGGGCGTTTTTACATTCCATAATAGAAGCACCTGTTTTTTTTCTTAACTCTTTTATTTGTTCAAATTTCGTCTCGCTCATAGTTTTTAAAACAGAAATTTAAAAAATTTCTGTCAAAAGATATTAATAAAAAAATTTACTTGCTAGATTTAGCTTTATCTTTATTCTTTTGAATAGTTATTACTATTGATTGACCTATTAGGCGAAGTGCTGAAGCAGCGTCATCATTGCAAGGAATAGGATAATCAACAAGAGTCGGATCCACATTCGTGTCACAAAAAGCAATAATCGGAATATTCATTTTTTTTGCCTCCTTTACTGCCAAAAGATCTTCTTTAAGATCAAAAACTAATAAAGCTTCAGGCAATTTATTGAGATTTTTGATACCGCTGAAACGAGCCTCTAAACGTTTTAATTCCAAATCAAATTTCCTTTGTTCTTTTTTTGTATATTTTTTCAACTCGCCGCTCTTTTTCTTTTCAGTCAATTCTTTGAAATATTTTAACCTCTTAGAAATAGTGGCAAAATTCGTTAAAGTTCCGCCGAGCCATCTTTCATTTATATATGGCATCTCGCATTTTTCTGCTAATTGACGAACTAATCTTCTTATAGGCGTTTTTGTTCCAACAAATAAAATTATTCCTTTTGACTTGATGATTTTCTTTAGAAATTCTAAAGCTGTCTTTAAACAATATAAACTTTTCTCTAAATCTATAATATGAATACCATTGCGAGTTGTAAAAATATATGGCTTCATCTTGGGATGCCATTTAGAAGTACGATGACCGAAATGAACCCCTGCTTTCAGCATATCATCTATAGTAGGAATTATCTCGTTTTGTTTTGAATTTTTAGTTTTGCTCTTCTCTTTTTTTGATGTTTTTTTCACCATAAAATTTTAATAAAACTATAATAATCTTTAGTATAGCAAAATGTCAAATTATGGCAAGAGTTTGAAAACTTGACCATAAATCATCTTTTTGATAAACTTAATTACTATGAAAAAAGATATACATCCAAAATACTATCCAGAGGCAATGATTAAATGCGCGTGTGGGCAAATTTTTAAGGTTGGCTCAACAAAAAAATATATGGAAGTTGAAATTTGCTCTCATTGTCATCCGTTTTTCACAGGTAAAGCGAAATTGGTAGATACTGCCGGTCGAGTGGAACAATTTAAGAAAAGATTAGCGAAAAAAACTGTTTATCGTTCAAAAAAAGAAAAAAGAAAAAGTCGACAGAAAAATAAGAAATAATAGCTTTAATTTAATAATTTAAATCTCGTTATGAATAGCAATCATATCATTGTGGAAATTAGAGCCGGCACTGGTGGAGAAGAAGCAGCACTGTTTGCCGCTGATCTTTTCAAAATGTATTCTCGTTTTGCCGAAAGGCAAGGATGGAAAACAAATATATTAAGTTCAAGCCGTAGCAATTTAAACGGATATAAAGAAATAATATTTGAAATTAAAGGCGACAGGGTTTATAATTTACTTAAACAAGAAAGTGGAGTACATCGTATTCAAAGAATTCCTAAAACAGAAAAAAGTGGAAGAATTCATACTTCAACGGCTACAGTAGCTATTCTCCCAGCAGCTAGCGAAATAGAGATTAAAATTAATCCGCATGATTTAAGAATAGATACCTTTAGAGCAACCGGTCACGGAGGTCAACATGTTAATGTGACTGATTCAGCCGTCAGAATTACTCATTTGCCTACCGGTATTACTGTTTCCTGTCAAGATGAAAGGTCTCAACATAAAAATAAAGAAAAAGCTTTAACTATTCTTAAAGCAAGATTGTTGGAAAATAAAAAACAACGCCAAGAAAGCACTCTTCATCATCAAAGAAAACAACAAATTGGCACAGCTGAAAGAGCTGAAAAGATCAGAACTTATAATTTCCCACAAAATAGAATTACCGATCATCGCATAAAAAAAACATGGCATAATATAGAAGAAATATTAGATGGCCGTCTTGAACCAATTATTAAAAGTTTTAATAAAATAAAAAATTAAAAAACATCAAGAGTGTTCTTTAACAAAAAAATAAAAAGGAGGGTTGGTGGTCGATATATTATCACAGGAAATCTTTTTGTTAAGTTTTAATGGCAAACGGCAAATAATCTGCTATTAAAACAAAACAAAAAGGTACAATTGTGGATAATTCTATGATGCCCGAAGGGCAAGCTAATTTACCGGAAGGGGGACCAGCAGGACCGGTATTCAACCAAGGCCAAGGTGGTTGGGGCAGAAAGATTAAAGAATGGCTAAAAGCTCACGGAGTAACCGTTGTTCTGCCAATAGTGGCTTTAATAATTTTAGGGTTTGGTATTTATTTTTATTCAAAAGAAACTCCTGTTGCTCCTGAATTTTTGAGTGAATCAACAGAACAAATTACTTCATCTAGTTCAGAAGAAACTACTTTGCCAGCAGAAAAAACTACAGAAACTGAAGAAAAAACGGCAACACAAGAAAGCACCCAACAAAAAGCCGAAAAAACACAACAAGAAACCGCCAGCCCTAATACTGTCGAAAAAGAATGCGTCAATTGTTATCACGAAAAAGCAGAAAAAGGAGAAGGCATCACTCACCTAGCCCGCAAAGCGCTTCAAGAATATCTATCCGAAAATAATGTTGATTTTGAATTAACTCCAGAACATAAAATTTACATTGAAGACTATATGAAAGACAGAACTGGTTCTCGGTTTTTAGAAGTAGGAGAAGAAATAACTTTCTCGGTTGATCTTATTCAAGAAGCCATTAACTCAGCTCATCAGTTAACTCAAGAACAGTTAAACCGCATAACGGTGTATGCCCAAATGGTTCCCTCTTTATATCAGTGAATTATAACAAAGAGAAACCCTTCTTAAGAAGGGTTTCTCTTTGTTATAATTCAAAACATATTCAAAATATTCTTTTATTTACCTATTAAATTTACTTGCTCTTGAATAACTTTTGCCAATTCCATTACACTGTCGCCATAAAATCTATAAATAGGATTGTTCCAATTTCTGCCGGCGAAGTAAATCATTGCTGCTTTCCACTCACTTTGATAACTACGTTGAGACGCTCCGGCATCAGCTAACTTTATAGCGGCCGCGGTAAAAGCATCACCGATATTCCACGGCGAAGGAGGATGGTGCCCTGTCAAATTTGCCACTCTTTCTTTATATGCTAACCAAGTTGTCGGCATAAATTGAGCTGCTCCCATAGCTCCTCCACAGCCATAATAAGGTTCAGCCGAAACTTGAACTGTATCAGGATCTAAATTTAATTCTCTAACAATTTGAAGAAAAGCGTTTTTCTCTCGTTCAGCTTTAGTTCTTTTACCCAATTTTATATAACATTGATACATATCTTTATACCAATGACCTGTTCCTACATTTTTTCCCCAGCTTGATTCCTTTTTTAAAACTGCTAAAAGAAAAGCTGGCCTAACACCTGTCCTTGCTCCAGCTAAACGGGCATAGCCTAAAGCCTGCTCGAGAGTCATTGAAACGCCAATACCTTCCAATAAATACAATTGATTTTTTATCATTTGGATGTCTTTGTAACCTTTTTCTATCATTTTTTGGTATAACTTTTCTTGCCCCCTAGTTTGCGCTAAAAGATTTCTCTTTTTAATTTTTTGTTTATTTATACTGATTTTTTGAATATTCTGTAATCTTTTCAATTCTAAATAGTCTTCTTTTTTATCTTCTAATTGATTTTTTTGTTTTTCTAAATCTTTTCTTAAACCCCTTACCTCCTTAATAGTCTCCTGAATGACTTTATTTATATTTTCAAAAGCTTGTATCTGTTCAAAAAAATCCGAAAAATTTCCTTCTTTTAAAATAATTTCTAAAAGACTATTTTGATCATATTCATAAATTAAACGTATATATTCAGCTAGCCTCTCACGTTCTTTGTCAATTTTTTGTTCAATATCAGCCATTTTTTTATTTATTTCATTAATAGTCAAATCTGTTTCCTGAATGGCTAATTCTGTTTGGTGAATTTCTAATTCAGCTTTTTTAATTTGAGTATTTAAAATAAAAATTTCTCTTTGTAAACTTTCGACCTCCTGTCTTTTTTGATTAATCTGTTCTTGGTACTGGGCAATTTGATTTTGGATTTTTTCCAGTTCTTGCCGCAACTGATTCTTTAATTCTTCTGTTTCATCAGAAGAAGAAGATTGAGCAAAAACCCCTTTTACAAAAACTAGTGAATAACTATTCAATAAAAAACCACTAATCAAAAATAGACAAGTGGCAATAACCATTGTTTTTGATATGCTAGCTCTTTTATGCATAAAGCAAATATTATTTCTCTTCTTTTTTCTCTTTTTCTTCTTGCTCCTCATTTTCTTCTGGTTTTTCCTGAATTTCTTCTTTTTTCTCTTCTGTCTTCACTTCCTCTTCTATAGTCTCAGGCTGGGCAATTTCTTCTTCTTTGACGCGCGGAGGAACAACAGAAGCAATTACTTCATCTGGGCCAGCTAAAATTTTTACTTTAGGATCAACCTTTAAGTCTTTTATATAAATATTGTCCTCAAATGTTTTTAATGAAGAAATATCCACTTTAACACTGTGAGGCAAATCTTGAGGAAATGCTTCTACTTCTATCTCCTGAATATTTTTAACTAATACTCCATTTTGTTCTTTAACAGCCGGGGACTGACCAATAAATTCCAAAGGGATTACCGCTGTTGTCTTTTCATCCAACTTGACTTGATAAAAATCAATATGGAGAAAACGGTCGGTAGTTGGGTGCCTTTCAAAGTCATGAATTAAAACG
>CAYZRO010000027.1:0-7225 GCA_964480905.1 uncultured Candidatus Saccharibacteria bacterium | reverse complement strand
CGGTAGGCGACTGTGCTGAAACCAAAGATTTTTTTACCGGCAAAAATATTCCTGTAATGCTGGCTTCCACTGCTTCCACTGAAGCAAGAATAGCTGGCGACAATTTATATAAATTGAAAATTCTTAAAGAAAACAAAGGTACCCTAGGTTCATTTTCTACTTTTTTGGCTGGTTTGTCTTTGGGAGCTACCGGTTTAACAGAAGCTAGAGCACACTCTGAAAACTTTGAAATTGTTGTTGGAATGTCTGAAGCGATGAACCATCATCCGGCTAAATTGCCGAAGTCAGAAAAAATCACAGTTAAATTAGTCTTCTCTAAAGCTAACGGAAGACTCTTAGGCGCCCAAGTTATGGGACCGGAAAGCGTTGGAGAAATCATCAATATGCTAGCTTTAGCGATACAAAAAGAATTAACAATTTATGAGTTCAATACTTTACAAATTTCCACTCATCCACTCTTAACTCCGGCTCCCACTATTTACCCTATAATCACGGCAGCCCAATCAGCCCTATCTAAATTAAGTCAAAAATAAAATTAATAGTTGGTTATAATAACGAACTCTCCTTTCAATTTCTGCTTATCCTTAAATATTTTTAACATGTCTTTTACTGAACCCTGATAAAAACTTTCAAATTTTTTTGTCAGCTCTCGACAAACAAAAATCTGTTTTTCAACCCCAAGAAATTTCTCTAAGTCTTTGAAAGTCTTGATTAAACGATGGGGAGACTCAAAAAGAATTACTGGATATTTTGAATCGGCAACCTCTCTAAAAAATTTCTCTCTCTTCTTCTTATGAGGAGGGAAGCCTAAAAAAATAAATTTAGAGCCGGAAATCCCCGCGACAGAAAAAGCGGCAGCCAAAGCTGTTGGACCAGGAATTGGAATAATTTTTATTTCTCCGCTAAAAGATTGCCTGATCAAACGTATTAACTCGGCTCCTGGATCATTAATACCAGGCGTGCCTGCCTCAGAAACTAAAGCAATCTTCTTATTTAACTTCAATTGATTTAAAATAAAATCTATCTTGCTTTTATGAATATGCTGATGATAGCTAATAGTTGGTGTATCAATCTGATAACGATTTAGAAGCCTTTTAGTCCGTCGCGTGTCTTCACAAAGTATCAAATCTACTTCCTTCAAAATCCTCAATGCTCGCAAAGTAACATCTTCTAAATTACCTATAGGCGTAGCTACAATATATAAAACAGCCATAATCTTAATTAATTTTAGTTAAAGAAGTCTTGGTAGATCGAGATTTAATGACATCTTTTAAAAATTCAGCAAAAGTAGCAGCCATTGGCACAGCCAAAATAACGCCCAGTATACCTGCCAATTTTCCTCCCACCAAAATAACAATAATAACAATAACAGGATTTAAACCAACCGCCTTTTTCATTATTTGAGGAACTAAAAAATGATTTTCAATCTGTTGTACTAAAATATATAAAAATATTACCCAAAGCGCTAAAATAGGATTTTGCAAAAAAGCAATAAAAACAGCAGGAATTGTTGAAATTACCGGACCAATATAAGGAACTAATTCTAAAACACCGGCTATTAAAGCTAAAGTCAAAGCAAACTTTATATCTAAAACTTTCAATCCTATATAAGTTAAGAAACCGACAAATAGCATTAAAATCAATTGAGCAACTACCCATTGACTCATTTTTTTCTCAATTCGTGATAAAAGCTTACCAACATATTCTTGATGTTGTTTAGGCGTCAAAGAAACTAAAAAATGTTTTGCGCCTCTCTCGCGAACAGCCAAATAAAATGAAATGACTAAAATAATAAATGAAGAAAAAACACTGCCAAAAAAATTAAAAGTAACATTAAAGATATTACGACTAGCTTGGGTTAAGTAACGACTTAATCGATAAAACAGTTCATAAAAATTAATAGATATCTCTTGTCCGTATTGAGAATGAAGCCAATTTTTCAAAGCGTCTATCCTATTTAAGTAATAGGGAAAATCCACAGATAACTGTTTAGTTTCATGAACTAAAGAAGGTATTAAACAATACAAAACTAAAATAATAACACCAAAAAGAATAAAATAAATAAATAAAACAGCCAACAAACGAGGTATACGATGCCTTTCCAGCCATTCAGCTGGACGAGAAACGGCTGCGGCAATAACAATCGCCACTAAAAGCATCAATAAAATATCTCTAACAAGAAAAATAAAGATAAAACTAAGAGCTATGAGAAAAAAACGTAGAAAAGTCATTGTAGAAATTTCAATGTTTCGATAGTCTGTAGAAAGATTCATTAAAGTTCTTTACTGCCTATCTCCATAAAAAGAATGAGAAGACAGCAAAATTAAATTTCTAAAAGATTTTGAAAAAATTTTTTATCGCGAAATGGTCCAATAAGAGCAAGATTTAATTTTTCTGGTTGAAAAATATCGCAAGCGACTCTTTGAATATCTTCTAATTTAACTCTATCAATTTGAGCAAATTTTTGAGATAATGTCAAAATTTTATTAGTCAAAATTTCTTGAGCAGCATAAAAAGAAGCAATAGCATCAGAAGATTCCATCTCTAAAAGAGAAATTCCCTTAAGATAATCCTTGGCTTTCTGTAATTCACTTTCTTTTACCGTTCTGGCTATCTGTTTATATTCTTTTAAAATAGTTTTAATCGCTTGTTCAACTTTTTTATTGTCAACTCCAGCCTGAGTTACTAAGTAACCTGTATCTGTAAATAAATCTACTGAAGTTCTAATATAATACGCTAAGCCTCGATTTTCACGTACTGAAATAAATAAACGAGAAGACATATTACCTCCTAAAATAATGGATAGCAAACTTAAAGCATATTTATCTGGATGAAATAAATCATAAGCCCTGACTCCTAAACAAAGATGAGTTTGATCTGTCTTTTTATAATAAATTAAACTCTCTGGCTTTTTCTGATTTTCTATTGTTTTCTCTTTAATTCCATTATCTTTGTTGGTTAAATCAACAAAATTTTTTTCCGCGAGCTTCTTAGCTATCTTTGAATCAAAACCTCCTGCTATTACTACTACAGTATTATTGCTTAAATAATGACGCTTATAATAATCCAAAAACTGCTTTCGTTGAAGCGAAGATATAGTCTTTATTGTCCCAACAATCGGCCAGCCTATAGGTTGATCTCCATATAATAATTCTTCCCATAATTCACCTACATATTTCATAGGCGTATCTAAATACATATTCCTCTCTTCAAGAATTACTCCCCTTTCTTTTTCAATCTCCTGAGATTCAAATTTAGAATTTAATAGAATATCAGAAATCCAATCTAAGGCTAAATCTAAATGCTGACTAGCCACTTTTGCCCAAAAACCTGTTGTTTCTTTGCCTGTAAAAGCATTGTATTCACCGCCTATTCTATCTAATGTCTCAGCAATTAATAGCTTATTAGGCCGTTTTTTTGTTCCTTTAAAAAACATATGCTCCAAAAAATGAGAAATTCCATTGATTTCTTTACTTTCATAACGAGAACCAGTGCCTACTAAAACTAAAACAGTCACTGCTTTCGTTGCCTTTAAAGGAGCTAAAATTAATCTTAATTGATTATCTAAAACATATTTTTTGTACATATCCTAAAACAAAATAATCCCTCTTGTACTAATTATCTTTCTTCCCACTTATAAGCAATATGGGCATTTACTTTATACTCTTTAATCTGTCCGTCAGTTACACTGACAGTCTGATCTAAAATTTTTAATCCTGTAACATTTTTTCCTTTTTTCACTGCCTCTTCCTCAATGATTTGCCTAATAGCATCATCAAAACTTGTTTTAGATATACCAATAACTTGACGAACTTTAATAATAGCCATATTGATGTTTTATGTATTGTATAACTATTATGCTTTCAAAAAACATAAAGTCATACTAATACACTTATTTTAAATACTAATATAATTTCTCTTGAAAATAACTAATTAATTTCTCAATTTTAATCCTTTTCTGCTTCATGGTATCTCGATAGCGGATAGTGACCGACTTATCTTTTAAAGTATCAAAATCAACAGTCAGGCAGTAAGGAGTACCTATTTCGTCCTGCCGTCTATACCGCCGGCCGATAGAACCTATTTCGTCATATTGACAAAACCATCTTTCTTTTAACTCATCAAAAATAGATTTTGCTATTTTTACCAATTTCTCTTTATTCTTCACCAAAGGCAAAACAGCAATTTTTACTGGTGATAATTTCGGATTTATTTTTAGAACTGATTCTTCCTCTTTTACTGCTTGAGTCGTCTGCGTTCGTCCTCCTTTAATCGAATAATAAGAGTCTAATAAAAAAATTAAAAATATCCTATCAAGGCCGGCTGAAGTTTCAATAATCTGAGGAATATATTTTTCTCGCGTAGACTCATCGTAATAACTTAAATCCTGACCGCTATGCTTAGCATGGTTAGAAAGATCCCAGCCACCACGATCATGAATGCCTTCTATTTCATCCCATCCCCAAGGAAATTTATACTCGATATCAACCGCTCGCTGAGCATAATGAGCTAATTCTTTCTTGTTATGCTGATGAAAGCGAAGATGATCTTTCTTAATACCTAAATTCAAATACCAATTAAGACGCTCTTTTTGCCAATAATCAAACCATTTTTTGTTTGTTCCCGGCTTAATAAAATATTGCATCTCCATTTGTTCAAATTCTCTCATTTTAAATATAAAATAACGTGGAGTAATTTCATTACGAAAACTTTTCCCTATTTGAGCAATGCCAAAAGGAATTTTTAAACGCATTGATTCTCTAATATTTTTATAATTCATATAAATTCCCTGACAAGTTTCCGCTCTCAAATAAGTTACCGTCGCTTCGTCTTCCACTGGTCCGACAAAAGTCTTCATCATTAAATTAAACTTTCTCTCTTTTGTTAAAGGGCCTCCGCAATCAGGACATTTGTTCTCTTTTAGATAATCTTTTCTAAAACGGTGATGGCATTTTTTGCATTCAACCAAAGGATCAGCAAAACCAGCAGTCAAATGACCAGAAGCGCGCCAAACATCAGGAGACATCAAAATTGAAGCGTCTAAACCTACAATATTATCTTTTCGATAAACTATTGCCTGCCACCAAGCTGACTTAAGATTATTCTTTAATTCTATCCCTAAAGGTCCATAATCATAACAACTGGCAAATCCGCCGTAAATTTCAGAAGAAGCAAAAACAAAACCTCTTCTTTTAGAAAGCGATATAATTTTGTCTAGTAAATTTAAATCCATAAATTTACCGCACTACCTCTCCGTCTATATCGGTAATGCCCGGCTCATCAGGCAAATTAGTGCTTACCGGACCGTCAGTGTCAGAAATCTGTTTTTCGGTAAACTTGTCAAAACCGTAAACAGTTGACTGCTCTATCAAAGTGACTCTTTCACCTACCTGATTTATTGAGGGAACCAGCTTAACTTGAAAAGCAACATGTTTAATGGGTAATAGTATGCCGGTAGCGGCTGGCAAATCACCAATCTGCCAAACAACTTTGCCTGAACCCGGATCATACTCAATTTGGGCGTTTGCCGGCTCTATCTTGCCTGTCCATTGAATACCTACCGGCAAATAAGATTCTACATGAACATCCCCTAAATCATTAGATTCGTTAATTAGCTCCCAAACCAATGTATAAGTAGTCGCTTTACCGACTTGAGGCGGAATAGGACCGCTGTTAGAAATTGGTCCCTCCTTATAATATCCTTTAGCATCTATTCTCAAACGGCTATTAACTTTGACTAAAAGCCGACTCTCATTACCAATAGGCGAACCCAAGAAATTTTCAGGCACGTTATCCGAATCTATCTTAACTATAGAAAATATATCAAAATCCTTATCATGAAAATTATCAATAGGTAATGGGTCTTTGACATAAACCTCAAAATTTAAATACCCCTCTTCTCCTGCATCTAAAAATTCTAATTCAGGCACTGCGGAAGCATTCCAAGTAATGGTTTTAGTTGAATCGCTGAAAGAACCGTTAGTAAGCTTTAATCTAGAAAAATCTAAAGCTTTTGTTTGAAAAGTTAAAGCAATAGTCACCGGACCTATGCCTACATCAGAAATATTTTTATAAGTAATTTGATATTCAAGCTTCTCGCCTATATTGGCAGTGTATTCAGCGCTTCCATTTATAGTTTGGCTAACTGTCAAAGGAGGCAACTCTAAGTTAACTGACACTTCATTTTGATTATGAACAACAAACTGTTCTCTTTCGTCCATAACGCCAATCAAACATTTAAAAATTTTTCGTTCAGTACTGCTGCCCCGTAAAACGCCATAAATATGAACATCACCTTCTTCTTGACTACCTAAACTGCCTAAATTCCAAAAATAACTGCCTTCCATAGGTTTAGGCTTTGCCTCTCTAAAAGTAAAGCCCTCCGGATAAACCATTTTTAATCTCACCCGAGAAAAAGTAGCCGCTGAGTTATTTAAATAATGAACATAAAAATCAAAAGGTTGGCCATCGTTAATCCTTTCAGGCATCTTAAACTCCAAAATCAAAGGCACTTCCTCTATAGTCGTCTCAAGGGTATCTTCATTCTCAAACCAAATATTCATATCAATGGGCTGATATGATAATTTAGCTGTCGCATATTTTGTCTGTCCTTTTAAGCCAATCAGCTTAGCCCGAAATTCAATTATTTTCCTTTCTCCCTTTTTAATATTACCTATAGATAAATTCCTAATTAAAGAATCACTTCCCGCTACAAAACTATCCTGAATATCCTGCACTCCTTCTGGGTATTGGAAAATTAAAGAAGCGTTTTTTAAATCTACTTTGCTTTTATTCCAATAAACAACCTGATAGATTATTGTATGGCCGCTAGTGATTTTCTCAGGACCTTTAATAGAAAATTCCACTTGGTTTTTATTAAAAGAATTAAAATTATGCCAGACAATTAAAATAGCTAAAGATATTAAAGCTAAAAAACCAAGAAATAAATATTTTTTCATTTTTCTAAAAAAAATTAAAAATTGATCCAAAAAATCCTTTGGTCGTTTTTGATTATCAAAAGACCATTGAGGATTCTTATATTTTTTCGGCTTACGACCGGGCTCAAAAATCTTTGGCTTTTCAGGCCGATTTTTAAACTCTGTTTTCGGCTGATATAATTTTTTTCTAATTTTTTCTAAATTATCTAAAGCCATATGTTTTTTTCATTATAACATAATTCAAATTAAATCAAACCAGTCTAACTCTATTTTTGTTTGTCTATAGT
>CAYZRO010000026.1:0-7250 GCA_964480905.1 uncultured Candidatus Saccharibacteria bacterium | reverse complement strand
TTCGCTCAATTAATAATAATAACTTGATAAGTTGGAGCTGCAGCCATGGGAAAAAATGTGAAAATTCTTTTTGTCTTTATGCCAAGAAAGGCAGAAGAGATGATGTTAAAGCGGAAACGTACGATAGTTATACAGATACAAAAAATGAAGAAATGGTTTTTTAAAAGTAAAAGGCGGAACTGGCCGCCTTTTTAATATTTTTAAAAACAAATATAACAAATATATTAAAAAAAATAATCTTGTGTTAAGATAAAAAATATAAAAAGTATTTGTTATCTCTATTTCTGATATCAGACAAACTTTAGTCAAATTTTAGATATATCAAATTTTAGATATAGGTTAAAATAATTTTAAGAAATTGTTTTGTATGTCGTTTATTCTGTTTAATAAATTTTTATTTTGATAAATTATAATTATAAATTCAAAAATATATGCAGGAATTTTGGCTGGCTCAAGAGATTTTAAAAGCAGCTATTGAATACGCTGAGAAGCGTCACTTAAAATCTGTTAAGAATATAGTAATTAATTTGGGCGATAAGATAGCTTTTATGGATTCGAAAGAGAATTTTTACAGAAAAGAAATTATTCCTGAGAACCTTCAGATTTATATAAAATTGTTAGCCAAAGGAACGATTGCTCAGAATGCTCAAATTAAGATTAAGCCGATTGAAGGAGAATATTGGGGATTAGAAAAAATAGAAGGGGAATAAAAAAATTCAAAACCTAAGATAGAGATATTGATTGATTTTTAGAAGCCAAGTATTCAATATCTATATTTGGGTTTTGATTTTTAATTTTTATGTATGATGTCGTTATTATCGGTGGTGGGCCGGCGGGCTTGACAGCCGCTATTTACGCGGTTCGCAAGAGGATTAAAACTTTATTGATAACTAAAGAGCTGGGAGGGCAATCCCGAGAGGCTAACATTATTGATAATTATCCTGGTTTGCCTTATATTAAAGGATTTGAATTAGCCGATGTCTTAGTAAATCATTTAAAGAAATTTTTGTCTAAGTCAGATTCAGAAAAAATTTTAAAAATTAAAGAAGGCGAATTGGTAAAAAATATTCAGGATTTGTCAGATAATAAATTTAAAGTGATAAGCGATAAAGGAGAGTATCTGTCTAAAACAATTATTGTTGCTACAGGGCGCCAGCCCCGTCGTTTAAATGTGCCGGGAAGTAAAAAATTTGACGGTAAGGGAGTTGTCTATTGTGCCACTTGCGATGCACCTTTATTTCGTGATAAAATAGTGGCAGTAATTGGCGCAGGCAATGCAGCATTAGACGCAGCGGTTCAATTAATCAGTTATGCCAAGAAAATTTATATTCTCAATCGTCGACCGACAATTGTCAGGGCTGATAAAATATATGTAGAAAAAATTAGAAATAGTGATAAAGTAGTAGTAATTAATAACGCCGAAATTAAATCCCTTGAGGGGCAGGAATTTGTTAAGGGGTTGAGGTATTTTGATAAATCCTCTAACCGAGAAAAGGAGTTGTCTATAGAAGGTATTTTTGTTGAAATCGGTTCAGTGCCAGCAATCAGTTTTTTAAACAATTTAGTTAAAACTAATGAATATGGTGAGATAATTATAGATTATACGACTAATGAAACATCACATCCGGGCATTTTTGCCGCAGGTGATGTGACAATTATTCCTTATAAGCAGTTGATTATCGCTGCAGCCGAAGGCGCCAAATCAGCTTTAGCAGTATATAATCATTTGCAAATTAAACAGTCTATCTAAGAAATTTTATGATTAAAGTTTATTCTACTCCCACTTGTGCCTATTGCCATACTTTAAAAGTTTTTTTAGACGAGCATGGTATAAAATATGAAGATATAAATGTTCTGGAGGATAATCAAGCTTTACAGGAGATGATTGAAAAATCAGGCCAAATGGGTGTGCCGGTTATTGATATAGATGGAGAGATTATAGTTGGTTTTGATAAAGAAAGATTAGTTAAGTTATTAAAAATAGAAGAGTAAAAATGACAAATATTCCAAAGCCAAAATTGAATATCAAATTTTCCTTTTGAATTGAACGAAATTTGATATCCGATTTTGGTTTTGGTGTTAAATCAAGATGCCTAAAATTTTTATTACTCGTAAGATTCCAGAAGTTGGTCTTAAACTGTTAGAAGAGAAAGGTTACGACATAAAAATTAGTCCTTATGATCGGGTTTTGTCGCGAGAAGAACTTTTGTCGGGAGTAAAGGGAGTGGATGCTTTGCTTTGTTTATTGACAGATAAAATTGACGAAGAAGTAATGGAGGCAGCTGGTAAACAGTTAAAAATTATTGCTAATTACGCTGTTGGCTATGACAATATAGACGTTAAAGCAGCTCAAGCGCGGGGTATTATGGTGAGCAATACACCCGGTGTTTTAACCGAGGCAGTAGCCGAACATACAGTTGCTTTAATTTTGGCAATTGCTCGCCGTCTTGTTGAGGCTGACAAATTTACTCGGGCAGGACGTTACCAAGGTTGGGCGCCGATGCTTTTTCTGGGCAATGAGTTGATTGATAAGACATTAGGCATTGTTGGTTGTGGTCGGATAGGCAGAGCCGTAGCAGAACGTTTATACGAAGGTTTTGGCATGAGAATTATTTATACTGATGTTCAGCCTAACAAAGATTTTGAAGCAAAATTTAAAGCGGAATTTAAAGACTTGGATAAATTATTGCAGGAAGCGGATTTTGTTACTTTGCATGTGCCTTTATTGGAAAGCACTCGTCATTTAATTAATAAAGAGAGGTTGGCGATGATGAAGAAAGATGCTTATTTAATTAATACTTCAAGAGGAGCGGTTATTGATGAAAGAGCTTTGGTGGAAGCTTTGCAGGATAAAGCCATTAAAGGGGCAGCTTTGGATGTTTTTGAATTTGAGCCGAAGTTAACAGAAGGTTTAGCTGATTTAGAAAACGTTATTTTAACTCCCCATATAGCTTCAGCCACTGAAGAAACGCGGGGAGCGATGGCAAAATTAGCTGCCCAAAATATTATTGCTGCTTTAGAAGGAGAAGAACCGCCAACTTTAGTTAAATAAGCTTAATTAAAGTCAATATAGCAATCAGGTTTTGTTATATTGATTAACTATATTATATGAAAATTGCTATAAACGGTTTTGGTCGGATTGGCCGGCCAGTTTTCCGGAGAATTTTAGAAAATCATCCAGATTTGGAAGTAGTAGCAATAAATGATCTAACAGATCCAAGGACATTAGCTTATCTTTTGCAGTATGATTCTGTTTATGGTAGATATGAGAAAAAAGTTTCAGCTGTTTCAAAGATTACCAGAATCGCTGACATAGATTCTCCGGGTAAATTAATAGTTGATAATCAAGAATATTTAATTTTAGCCGAAAAAGATCCAAGCCGACTTCCTTGGGGAGAATTAAAAATAGATGTTGTTTTAGAGTGTACTGGTTTTTTTACTCTTTATGAAGGCGCTAGAAAGCATTTGGAAGCAGGAGCAGATAAGGTAATTATTTCTGCCCCAACTAAAAGCCCTGAGATTAAGACATTTGTTTTAGGAGGCAATGAAAAACAGTATAAGTCAAAAAGAGATAAAATTATTTCAATGGCTTCTTGCACGACCAATGCTTTAGTGCCAATAGCCAAACTTATCCATCGATATTTGAAAATTGAACGTGCTTTAATGACAACGATTCATAGTTATACAAGCACGCAGAGATTAGTAGACGGACCAGCCAAGGATTGGCGCCGGGCGCGAGCTGCCGGTTTAAATCTTGTATTGACTACTACTGGTGCAGCGATTGCGGCAACCAAAGTTTTGCCTGACTTGGAAAACAAAATTGATGGATTGGCTGTTCGTATTCCTACGCCAACAGTTTCTTTAATTGACCTGACAGCTTCTGTTGCTAAAGCGACAAGTGTTGATGAAGTAAATGAATTTTTCCTTAAAGCATCTCAAAATGAATTAAAAGGTATTTTAGACGTTAGCCAAGAACCTTTGGTTTCCACAGATTATCGTGGCAATCCTCATTCTTCTATTGTTGATTTGTTGTCTACACGAGTAGAGAATAAACGGTTAGTCAAAGTTTTGGCTTGGTACGACAACGAATGGGGTTATGCTTGTAGATTAGCAGATATGGTAGAATTTATAGGACAAAAGTAATAAGTTATTTTATATTCAAGCAAAGCAATATAATATTCTACATTTGTTCCTTGAAAACAAAAAATAAAAAGGGGGTGTTAGATAATGGAAATAGTAATTGTTTGTGGATACGGTTGTTGTTTGACAAAAGATATGAAGAATTATTTAGAGAAAGTATTAGATTATTTAAAACAAAAAGCTGGAAAAACAGCTGTGATTGTCAGCGGAGGATTCACTCAACAAATGACAATGAGAGGAGTATCCGAAGCCGCAATGATGGCTAATTATCTTAGAAGAAATACAAATAATAGAATAATTTTATTAGAAGAGAGATCTTTGACTACTCTTGAAAATTTAGAATTTTCTTCAAGAATTGTTGAAAATGCTTCTTGTCGATATCAAATAGAAAAAGTGACAATTTTCTGTTCAGTCTTAAAAAAAGGATTGGTAAAATATTTGGTTAAGCGTCTTTTTGCATGTGACAATTTGGAGGTTATTAGTTATCATTTTTCTACTACATCTATTTTCAAAAAAATCATTCACTCTTTAATTTATAATCCTTTACAGATTCTATCATTTTATTTCCCGTGGCTAGCGAGACAAATTTTATATAGAAAGATGGATAAGGCTTGGAGAAGTTAAAAAAGAACGATATTAATATCGTTCTTTTTTAATCAAAACTTGACAGCCTTTTTTGAGAGTGTAAAATTAAAAAATGTAATGGTTCTTTAAAATAGTTTATCTCTAGCAGTTGTCCTGGATTTTATTGACAAGATTTTCAATATTTATGTTGAAAATCTTTTTAGAGAGTTTGATCCTGGCTCAGGATGAATGCTGGCGGCGTGGATAAGGCATGCAAGTCGAGCGCCCCGCTTAAAGCGCTTGCGTTTTTGAGCGGGGAGCGGCAAACGGGTTAGTAACGCGTAGGAATCTACCCCAAAGTCGGGCATAACTTCGCGAAAGCGGAGCTAATTCCCGATGTGGTGGCAACACTAAAGCTTTTACTTCGGTAAGGGCGCTTTGGGAAGAGCCTGCGTCCTATCAGCTTGTTGGTGAGGTAATAGCTCACCAAGGCTATGACGGGTAGGGGGCGTGAGAGCGTGGCCCCCAACAGAGGCACTGAGACACGGGCCTCACTCCTACGGGAGGCAGCAGTCGAGAATCTTCCGCAATGGGCGAAAGCCTGACGGAGCGACGCCGCGTGCAGGAAGAAGCTCTTCGGAGTGTAAACTGCTTTTCTGAGGGAAAAACCGGGCACCTTTCGGATTTCATTTTTAAAAATGAAATCCGAAAGGTGCCCGGTGATGGTACTTCAGGAATAAGGGGCCGCTAAACTCGTGCCAGCAGCGGCGGTAATACGAGTGCCCCAAGCGTTATCCGGAATTACTGGGCGTAAAGCGTCTGTAGGGGGTTTTGAAAGTCTTGCGTTAAATCTTGAGGCTTAACCTTAAGACAGCGCAGGAAACTTCAAAGCTAGAGCTCGTCAGAGGCCGATGGAACCTACGGTGTAGGGGTGAAATCCGTTGATATCGTAGGGAACACCAAAGGCGAAGGCATTCGGCTGGGGCGAGGCTGACCCTGAGAGACGAAAGCGTGGGTAGCGAACGGGATTAGATACCCCGGTAGTCCACGCCCTAAACGATGGACACTAGCTGTTGGAAGTATCGACCCTTCCAGTGGCGAAGCTAACGCGTTAAGTGTCCCGCCTGGGGAGTACGGCCGCAAGGCTAAAACTCAAAGGAATAGACGGGAGCTCGCACAAGCGGTGGAGCATCTGGTTTAATTCGATGATAAGCGAAGAACCTTACCAGGGCAAGACGCCTCAATGACAGGTTGCCGAAAGGTAACCCTTCTTACAAGGACATTGGGGACAGGTGCTGCACGGTTGTCGTCAGCTCGTGCCGTGAGGTGTTCCCTTAAGTGGGGAAACGAGCGCAACCCCTATCCTACGTTATATGTGTCGTAGGAAACTGCCTGCCTTAGGCGGGAGGAAGGTGGGGATGACGCCAAATCAGCGTGGCCCTTGATGCCCTGGGCGACACACGTGCTACAATGGCCGGTACAATGGGTTGCCAAGCCGTAAGGCGGAGCTAATCCCATCAAAGCCGGTCTCAGTTCGGATTGAGGTCTGCAACTCGACCTCATGAAGCCGGAATCGCTAGTAACCGCGAATCAGCCACGTCGCGGTGAATACGTTCTCGGGTCTTGTACTCACCGCCCGTCACGTCAAGAGAGCTCCGAATACCCGAAGGCCCCTATTTACTAGGGGACGAAGGTAGGCGGAGTGATAGGGACGAAGTCGTGACCCATAAGGGATGTTGCGACCACACCGAGTAATCGGTGTGAAAAAACCAACTAATATCGGTGAAGCCCTCCTCTTCATTATATGGTATAATGAAGGTATGAGGGTAATACCGAGGGAAGTTAAAAAAGTTATTACAAATTCTAACTCACTACGTAGATTACGGAGTAGGTTAAAACTCACAGAAATGCAACAGAAGGTATTGGTTGGAACTCTGCTAGGCGATGGTTGTCTTATTGCTAATTCGGGAGGAAAGAACTATCGGTTGCAAATTGAACATTCAAGACGACAAAAAGATTACGTCTTCTGGAAATATCAAATCTTTAAGGATTTTGTTATTACCCCTCCCCAGTATCATATAAAGAGAAAGTCATGGAAGTTTCGCACTTTGAGCAGCCCGGAATTTACTAGAATGCATAAATTGTTTTATAGAAGAAAGAGAAAAATTCTTCCCTATAATCTTACCTATCTCAACGATCCGCTTGTCCTAGCTGTTTGGTTTATGGATGATGGCGGAAGATTATTTAGCCAAGACTATGGTGTTCGAGGCTATATACTAAACATTCAAAACTTTACTCAGAAAGAAGCAATGAGAATCAGAGAGTACTTCGAAAACCAGCTTAAAATCCCTGCATCTCTTCAATTAAATAAAGGGGGCTATCGGCTGTATATCCAGAAAACAGGACAAGGTCCATTCCGTAAAATGATTTGCAAATATCTACGTAGAGAGTTTAGATATAAACTTTTTTAACCCCGTAGAGACTTTCCTTTATCTTAATTTAGGTAAAGGATTGATTTCCAATTCGTAACAAACAAGAAAAGCGTC
>CAYZRO010000025.1:0-7481 GCA_964480905.1 uncultured Candidatus Saccharibacteria bacterium | reverse complement strand
ATTGGCGAAAGTGTAGCCCTTGCGGCGGTTAACTTGTGTTTGGGTAATATTTTTTAATTTATATTCAATAGGATCCTCAATAGTAATGATTTTTACGCCAGGCTTATTAATATATTTTAGGCAGGCGTAAAGAGTAGTTGTTTTGCCAGAGCCGGTAGGACCGGTAGTTAAAATCATACCGTTAGGCCTACTAATTTCTGCTATTAAACTATCCAACAAATGTTTTTTTAGGCCAAGATCTTGAAGAGATAGATAAGCAACCCCAATGCCTAAAAGACGCATAACAATAGTTTCTTTGTCGCCGGTAGGCAAAACAGAAACTCTGACATCTATTTTCTGTTTTATTTTGTTTTCTTTGATTATTTTTATAGTAAACCTTCCGTCTTGATTAATATCATGGACATTTAGCATTAGGCCGGCTAAGGTTTTTATGCGTGAGATCAAAAATCTATAAGCCTCATCAGGAAAATGGGTAATATCTTGGAGAAAGCCGTCTACCCGATAACGCAATCTTATTTTTTGTTCAGAAACTTCTAGATGGATATCTGACGCTTGAAATTTAAGGGCTCCGGCAATAAGAGTGTTGAGGAGTTTAGTCGTTGGAATTTCTAAAATGCGTAGTTCAAAATCTTCAATTTGCTTGATTTCCTTTTGAAATTGATCAATTTCTTCTTGGGTAATTTCAAGCACTCCTTTTAAAGCCGGTGCCGGCGGAACAACAAGTTCATATTGGCGCCAAGCTCTTTTGAGATTAGTTAAAGATACTAGATAAATTTTGCATTTCCACCCTCGCTTTTCAAAATCTTTTATAATATTTTTAAAGAGCTTGTTTTCTGGATTTTTAACAGCGATTTGCAGATTTTTGCCCTGTTTGTTAAAAATAGCCATTTGAGCTTTTAGTGCTTTTTCTTTTGAAACTAAAGCTAAGGCGTCAACTTCAATAGGAATGATTGATAGATCTAAATAGGGGATATTCCATTGTTCGGCTAACCGACGTGTTTGATTTTCTTCTTCTCTGCGTTTTATTTGTCGTAATTGAACAGTCAATTTATCTTGATTTTTATTTGGCGAAAATACATCCATTAAAATTAAAAAGGTTATTTTTTATATTTTAATTTTATCTTATTTTAAAACTTCCTTCAACCTTTTAATTATTTCCTGAGGCTGATTGAATATTGTTTTTTTAGCAATAAAATTAAAGTAGTCTCCTTTCATTTTTCCTTCAAAAGCAGAGTATAATTTTTCTTTTATGTTATTATTTTCTTTTTGGCTTTTATTTAACCGCAAAATGCCAAAAGTTTGGTTTTCTTGTTGCCAAATATAAGCTAAAGTTTGTTTGTCTGAAATATAATTTTCCAACTGCTCTAATACAGATTTAACTTTTTTGGGCGTTAAGAGATTTTTTTTAGATTCGTTTTCAGAGAAATATATCCAAAATAAATTTGTTTCTACTTCTTTTTTAATTTTGCTTAAACTTTTTCCCAGCAGTTTTAGAAGTCTTAAGGATTTATTTTGAAAAATGTGTGAAATGATTTGGTAATGGTCAATATTTTTGTTTGTTAAAGACGAAGCTAAACTAAAAGTTCGAGGAGTGGTTTGGGGGTTGCAGAAATTGTTTGTATCTAAGATTAAGCCGGTTAATAGACAGAGAGCGATATCTTGATCTATGATTTCGGGCGTATATGTTTCAATGATTTCATTTATAATTTCTGCCGTAGAGGCGCAATTAATGTTAACTAAGTTGACTTGGCCGAAATATTCATTGGCTGCTTGATGGTCAATATTTAATATCGTGGTTTCAAAAAAAAGAGGGGCGTTTTTTTGGTAAATAGAACCAAGTTGTTCTAAATCTGAACAATTTACTGTAATGATAAGGTCATATTTTTTATATTGATTACTGATAGTAACATCTTTTTTTTGAAGTGGTTGATGAGTTCCAATAAAAATTTTTAATAAATATTTATTGTATTGATAATTAAGAGAAGTAATGTCGTTTTTGGATAGATTTATTTCGAGAAGGGATTCATGATAAAGATGGTCAATTAGATTTATTTCTTTAGCCGGTGGGAGAAAGTTTAGATATTTTGGCAATTTTGCTGGCTTGATTAAATCAATTGTTTTATTGATTTTTTTTAAAGCCAGAGCAAGAGCTAAGGCATTACTCCAGGAAGCTCCTTTATTTTTTAGTTCTTCTGGAGCAACAATCAGGATTTTCTGATTTTTCTCAAGTAATTCAATTGTTTGTTGCAAAGGATTTAATTCCATTTTGTTATCAGATAGTCCATAAAATATAGGATTAAATAATTTACAAGAATTTGTTGTTTATTTGTTAATTTATTAATTTGTTATGTATAAATTATTTCAAACTAACTTGTTCTGCTCATATGGTCAAGTCTTGACTTAAGTCTTTATTTGTGTGTTTTTTTAGAGTATAGTAAAAACAGACAGCAATAATTTTTTCAATCTATTTTTTGCATTTATATGATAAATCTAGAAATAATTAGCCAAAGTTCTTCAGAGACAAAAAAGATAGGATATTTGTTGTCACAATCCATTTTTGAATTAAAAAAATCATTCTATCAAAAAGCTTTAATTCTTGCTTTAGTTGGCGATTTGGGTAGCGGCAAGACGACATTCGCTCAAGGCTTTGCTAAAGGATTAGGAATAAAAGAAAAAATACTTAGCCCAAGCTTTGTTATTTTAAAAAGATTTCCGATTCGCCATGTTTTTTTTGAAAATTTCTATCATATTGATTGTTACCGATTACAAAAGGCACAAGAGGTAAAATTTTTAAATTTTTCAGAAATTATTAAATCTCCTAAAAATATTATTTTAATTGAATGGGCAGAGAAAATAGAAGAAAAAATACCTTTGACTGCTTTTTGGCTTTATTTTAATTATCTTAGCAAAGATAAGAGGAAATTAATTATTTATTCGTATTTATCTTATGAAAGCGAAAAAATTGATTCTTATAGACGGTAATGCTTTGGTTCATCGCGCTTTTCATGCTTTGCCTCCTTTGACTACCCGAAAAGGCGAGATTGTAAATGCTGTTTATGGTTTTACAAACATTCTTTTGAGGGTTATCCGTGAATTTCGCCCCGATTACTTAGTGGCAACCTTTGATTTGGCCGGACCAACTTTTCGCCATCAGGAGTACCAAGAATATAAAGCGACAAGAAAAAAAGCACCTCAAGAATTGTATGATCAGTTTGATCGGGTTAAACAAATAATTCATTATTTTGGCATTCCTATCTATGAGAAACAGGGATATGAAGCAGATGATTTGATTGGCACTATTGTTGAACAGACAAAAAATAAAAAAAATGTTGAGGTAATTATTGTTACCGGCGATCTTGATACTCTACAGTTAATTGATGAAAAAGTAAAAATTTATACCCTGAAAAAAGGGATAAAAGAAACGATTATTTATGACAAGGAAGCGGTTAGGCAAAGATATGGGCTTTATCCATCTCAGATCGTTGATTTTAAAGCTCTGAGAGGCGATCCTTCTGATAATATTCCTGGCGTGCCGGGTATTGGCGAAAAAACAGCTATTTTGCTTTTAAAACAGTTTGCTACGCTAGAAAATTTATACCGCCATTTGGATAAGAAAGGATTTGTTTTAGAAATTAATGGCAAACCGCAAAAAAGACTTCAGGAAAAATTAGTTGCTAATCGCGATCAGGCTTTTTTTAGCAAAGAGTTGGCTACTATTAGAAAAAATGCTCCAATAAAATTTGACTTAAATAAAGCTCTTTGGTTAAAAACTAATTATTCGTTAAATTCATTAGTGAAGCTTTTTAAAGATTTAGAGTTTAGTTCTTTAATAAATCGTTTGCCGGTAGCTAATAATGGGCAAAAGAATCAATTAGAGTTAAACAGCCAGTTTGATATTTACCGGACAATAGAAAAGCTTTATCACGATGGTGTTTTTTCAAAAAAAATTTATGATATTGAGAAAAAATTAGTGCCAATTATTAAGAAAATGGAAGAAAGAGGCATTCAAATTGATTTAAATCAGCTGAAAGTTTTTTCTCAAGAGATCGGTTTAAAGTTATTAAAATTACAAAAGAAAATTTTTAAACTAACCGGTACATCGTTTAATCTGAATTCTCCTCGGCAATTAAGTCAAGTCCTTTTTCAGAAATTGAAGTTGCCTACTGAAAACTTAAGAAAGACTTCCGGCGGGGCTATTTCTACCTCATTTTCTGAATTAACCAAATTAAGCAAAGATTATCCAGTTATTAAGCTTATTGAATCTTATCGTGAGCTTAGCAAGTTAAAGTTGACTTATGCGGATTCTTTACCTAAATTGATTGGTCCAGACGGTCGGCTTCACCCCCATTTTCATCAATTAGGGACAGCGACTGGCAGAATATCCTGTTCCGAGCCTAATTTACAAAATATTCCTGTAAGAACTGATTTAGGCCAGAAGATACGTCAAAGCTTTGTGGCCAAAAAAGGATTTCAATTTCTTTCTGTTGATTATTCGCAGCTTGAATTAAGAATTGTTGCTTCGATAGCTCATGATATAAAGATGATAAAAGCTTTTCAGGAAGGTCAAGACATTCATAAAATAACCGCGGCTGAAATTAATAATATTCCTTTAAATAAAGTTACTCCGGAGATGAGGCAAAAAGCTAAGGCGTTAAACTTTGGTATAATTTATGGGATGAGCATACATGGTTTTGCTGAAGCCGCTGGTATAGATAGGAGCGAAGCTAAAACATTTATAGAGAAATATATGAAAGATTTTTCGGGTATAGCAAAGTATATAGATTCGATAAAAAAACAAGCGTATCAGAAGGGCTATGTAACAACTCTTTTGGGTCGACGACGCTATATTCCTGAATTAAAATCTACTGATTTTAGATTAAAGCAAGCTGGAGAAAGAATGGCTGTTAATACTCCTATTCAAGGAACAGCCGCTGATTTGGTTAAGTTAGCTATGATAGAAGTTGATAAATTTTTTGAAACAAATAAGCTTGAGGCTTATTTGTTGATTCAAATTCACGATGAGTTGCTTTTTGAGATTCGCAAAAATAAAATTAAAAAAATCGCTTTGGAGATAAAAAGAATTATGGAAAATGTTTATAAATTAACTGTGCCTTTGGTGGTTAATTTAGGATTTGGCGATAATTGGGGCGAGATAAAAAAAGTTAAATAAAGTATGCGATTTACTTTTCTCAAAAGAAAAGATAAAAAGGCGAAAAAAGAGAAGGGAAGGAAAATCTATTTATTAATTATTTTATCATTTGTCGCTTTAGAAATAATTTTTCTGTTAGAATGGGAAAAAACAATTTTTTATGAGATGGAGAGTAGCGCGCCTTCTTCATTATTGAAGATTCAGTCGGATTATCTAGCCGAGAAAATAAGTCCAATTAGTGGTTTAAGATGCAACAATTATCAACGTCGTCCTTTCGCTGTAATTATTTCAGCTGACCCGGCAGCTCGCCCTATAGCCGGTCTTTCTCAGGCAGATTTAGTAATTAATATGCCGGTTATTACTAAGAGTGTAAGCCGGTATATGGCTTTATATGTCTGCGGCAATCCTTCAGAAATTGGCAGTATTAGATCAGCACGTCAAGACTTTGTTTCTTTGGCTTTGGGCTTTGACGCTATTTTTGTTCATTGGGGTGGTTCTCATTACATTTTGCCTGAATTAGACCAAGGGATAATAGATAATATAGACGCCTTAAAAAATCCTTTTAATAGTTTCTGGCGTAAATCAAATATACCTCCTCCCCATAATGGATTTTCTTCAACAGAAAGATTGGTGAGGACAGCTCAGAAATTAGGTTATCGTTTGGAAAGCCATTTTCAAGGGTATTTGCATCAGACCGAAAAAGAAAGTTCTGGGAAAAAGCCAGCGATTTTGACTATTGATTATCCTTTTGCCTATCGGGTTAACTATAAATATCAACCTGACTCTAATACATATTTTAGATATTGTAGTGATAAAAAACAGATAGATATTAATAACCACCAGCCGATTCAGGTAAAAAATATCGTTATTATGAAAACTGATATTCATCAGATTGAAGGACCGTATTATAATGATGTTGAAGTTGAAGGCAAGAATTTATGTCAAGTTTATCAAAATGGAAAGGTTATAGATTGTTTTTGGCATAAAGAGAATCGTAAGGCTAAGTTATATTTCTTTGATAAAGATAATCAAGAAATTAAGTTTGTCCCGGGACAGATTTGGATAGAAATAATCGGAAATAATCAAAAAGTTTTTTATAAATCTTTGAGCTGAATCAAGAATATGCTTGTTTTACTTTATGGGGCAGATAATTATCGCTCCAAAAAAAAACTTAATGAAGTCGTTGGGCGTTATAAAAAGATCCATCAAAGCGGTTTGAATTATTTGCAATTTTCCGAAGAGAATTTTTCTTTAGAAAAATTTCAGACAGCGATTGAATCTGTGTCAATGTTTAACGAAAAAAAGTTATTTGTTTTTTTAAATCTTTTTAATAAAGTTTTAGTTCCGTTAACTGAACAATTTCAGAATTATTTTGAGCGTTGGAATTTAAAGCAGTCGAAGGATATTATTATTGTTATTTATGAAAGCGATGTTTTAGATGAGAAAAATCCTTTATTTAAATATCTGGTCAAGCCGCCAATTTTTTGTCAGAAATTCCAGCCTTTATCTGGCTTTCGTCTTCATCAATGGATAAAAAAGGAATTTTCTAAAAATGATTTTCAGGTGGATGACTCTGTTATTTCTTTACTTTCCTCTTATTTAGGTAATGATTTGTGGGCTTTGAATAATGCAATTGAGAAATTAATACTTTATCAATTAAGCGCTGGAAGAAAACAGATACTTTTAGAATCTGTGAAGTCTTTAATTGAATCCAAAATTGAAGCAGATATTTTCCAAATGGTTGAAGCTTTAGGAGAAAGGAATAAAGAGAAAGCTTTTAATTTACTCCATAAACATTTAAGCTTAGGCGAGAATGAACTTTATTTATTAAGTATGTTTATTTGGCAATTTCGCAATTTGATGCAGGTTAAAGACCTTGTTGAAAAAAACGTTCCATTTAGTCATTTATCTAAAATTCTTAAAATGCATCCTTTTGTTATTAAAAAAACTTATTATCAAGCCAAATTATTTCATTTAAATGAGCTTAAAAAAATATATCAAAGACTACTAAAAATAGATCAAGATGTTAAAACAGGACAAATTGAGTCATCATTGGCTTTAGATGTTTTTATTGCCGAAATGTAATGTGGTTGTAAGTTTTAAATAGCGCTTGTAGTTTAATGGATAAAACATCAGCCTCCGGAGCTGAAGATTACAGGTTCGAATCCTGTCAAGCGCACCAAAGTTTGTAATTTCTTTCAGTTTTTGAGTAGAAGCTTTAGTAGAAATTCGAGTTGTTTTTAATCCTTTATGGCTTAGTGATTTTTGAATCTATCTAACATTAACTCTTTTTATAATAAGATGAGTAGTAAAACTATGTCTTAAGCTGTGA
>CAYZRO010000024.1:0-7489 GCA_964480905.1 uncultured Candidatus Saccharibacteria bacterium | reverse complement strand
TTAGAAGTAAGAATGAAAATATTGTTTATGAAAAGGAAATCAATAATACTAATATTGGCAAAAATGAAGAGCAGGTTTTTAGCATTAACCCGACTCCTGGAGCTATGCCAAGAAGATTAAAAAGACAGGCATTAGAAATATTAAAATCTGCAGAAAATAATAATTTTAAGTCAAAAAATAATAATATTCAGAGAATGATAAAATATATTGACAGAAGTTTGGATAATGATTTTTGGCAAGACGAGTGGCATCTAAGTCCTTATTGGGGCGGGAAAGTTTTTTATTGGGAAAAGAAGGCAATTAATGCAATGAATTTTAGAAAAAATAAAACTCATAAGAATTTTGGTCAATCTCAGGATTTTTTCCGCAATATAGCTAATTATTTAGTCCAAGCTGATAAATTACTAGCCCAAACAGCTTTCGAAGAGGCAAGGACAAAAAAATTTATCAGCCGCAGATATTACAGCAGCAAATTATTAAAAATCATACTTAATTTGGCAAATAGGGAGTATCAACACGGTCTTGAGCAAATAAAAAATGATAACTATCCAATTTCTCATTTAAGGGCTATCGGGCATTTTGCTAAATCGTGGCAGCTTTCTGAAATAGTTATTAATAAGAAGGTTTACAATAATAAGCATTTTAAATTATGGCTTAATCGTAAAAAATATAATAATATTAAGTTTAAGGAAGATGTGTTTTTTAAGCACTATCTATTAAACCTATTAAAGGCTTTTAATCCATACAATTTACCTTTTTATGATAAATATTAAAAATAAGCAATATTTTATTATAAAATTAATTTCTGTTGTTTTTTCTTTATATCTTTGCCCTTATTGGTTATTCTTTTTTCCTAATATTTTTCATCCATTTAGTAATTTCCCTAAAGCTTATTCTTTATTTATTATTATTCTGGGCATTTTAACTTCTATTTTTTATTTTTTCCACAAATTTAAATCCATTTCTATTTTTTTAAGAAGATATTTTTTAGCTCCTCATTTTTTTATAGCGATTTTTATCGTATTTAAGCTAGGTTTTTCCGAAAAAGAATCATTATTTTCTTTTTTGGTTTTATTATTTTTAGGCATTATTTTAATATTACCAGAAATTTTATTCTTATTTGGTAAGAATAAATATAAATCCTTAGAAGGTATATCGATTATTGTTTTTTTCATTTTTCTTTTTTCGTCATTTTTAGTTCCTTTTTTGCACTTTTGTTCTAATTTTCTTTGGGTAATTTTTTACTCTATCGCTTTTGGTATGCTTTTCCCGATAATTATTAAAGCCCATCCTCTTTTAATTATTATTTCAATTCTAGGGTCGTTTTATTTGGGTATTTTTGGCGTTTTTCTTGCCAGTTAGGTTTTTTTGAGATAAGCTATAATAATAAGCTGGATTAAATTATGAAAAATCAGCAAAATAAAAAAAGAATACTTATTATTGAAGATGAAGCTGGTTTGTTAGAAATGTACCGTCTTTATTTTGAACGAGCTGGCTATAAAGTGGAAACCGCCTCTAATGGTCATCCTGGCATTGAATTGGCTATACAGGAAAAGCCAGATATTGTTCTTTTGGATATTTTGATGCCTAATTGCAGTGGTTGGGAGGTTATTAAAAAATTAAGAAAAAATCCTAAAACTAAAAATATACCGATATTGGTTTTTAGCAACCTTGGTCAAACAGAAGAGATAAAAAAAGGATTAAGATTAGGAGCTGATGATTATGTTGTTAAGACAGATTTAACTCCCAAAGAGCTTTTGGCTAAGGTAGATAGAATGGTAAGTTATTTAAAAAAGAAACGTCCCAAATACAAAAAGAGAGTTTTAATTATTGAGGATGAAAAGGATTTAGCAAATCTATATAAAATGAGATTAGAGAAGGAAAATTTTGAAGTGGAAATAGCTCGCAATGGCGCTTGGGGATTAAGGCTGGCTAAAGTTGGGGATTTCAATTTAATTTTAATGGATATGGTAATGCCAGCTATGGATGGATTTGAGGCTTTGAAAACATTAAAAGAAGATCCCCGGACATCTAAAATCCCTATAATTGTTTTTTCAAATTCAACTCAAGAAGAGGAAATTAGAAAGGCTATGGATATGGGCGCAGAAAAATATTTTATAAAATCAAAAATAGTTCCTAGAGAGTTAGTAAAAGAAATAAAATTATTATTAAAAGAGCAGAAATCGAAATAGGCAATTTTTTAAAAATTGTCTATTTTTTTAAAAATTGCTTCAAATTTTTTGATACGCTTAATTTTTAAAGGTTTTTTTGTTTCATCAAGACTTATTGAGAAATGGAAATTTTTAGATATTTTTTCACAGCTTTTAGGAATAAACGGCCAGAGAATAATAGTAACTAACCTAATATTTTCGGCAAGATGATAAAGTATTGATTTGTTTTTTGTCAGCCAAGGTTTTTTTTGGTCAATATATGTATTGCATATATCAATAAAATTGAATACTTTTTTTAAAGCTTGATGAAAATCTAGGTTTTCCATATTCATTTCTATTGTTTTTATATTTAATTCTTTAATTAGCGGGTTTGGGTTTTGTTTAAGGCCATATTTTTCAATTAAAGCAGTGGTTCGGGAAATAAGATTACCAAATTTATCTGCTAGTTCATTGTTATATCTATTAATAAGCGAATTTTTATCAAAATCTCCATCCTGTCCAAAAGGAGTTTCAGAAAATAAATAATATCTAAC
Source organism: uncultured Candidatus Saccharibacteria bacterium (assembly GCA_964480905.1). Taxonomy (GTDB): domain Bacteria; phylum Patescibacteriota; class Minisyncoccia; order Portnoybacterales; family JAGGTM01; genus CAYZRO01. The sequence goes on along the minus strand of CAYZRO010000024.1, from coordinate 4,785 downwards.
AGCATCAACGCCTGCTATATTAATTAATTCATCGGCAGAGACAACATTGCCTCTTGATTTAGAGATTTTTTCTTTATTTAATGTCCACCACCCGTGAGCAAAAATTTTTTTAGGCAAATCAATGTTTACAGAAAAAAGAAGAGCCGGCCAGATGACGGCATGGAACCAGAGTATATCTTTGCCTATTATTTGAACATCAGCTGGCCAAAAAACCTGAAAGTGTTTTTTGTTTTTTATATAGCCTATTCCAGAAAGATAGTTAAGCAGAGCTTCAATCCAGACGTAACAGACATGACTTTTATCAAAAGGCAAAGGGATGCCCCATTTGAGATTTTTTCTTGAAATACTGATATCTTCCAACTTTTCTTTAACTCTATTGATAATTTCTCTTTTCCGAAACTCAGGCCGAATAAAATCATTTTCTAATAATTCCAATATCTGGTTTTTATATTTGCTAAGTTTAAAAAAGTAAGTTTGTTCTTTTAATTTGATAACTTTTTTTTGATGGATAGGGCATTTGCCTTTTTCCAATTCTTTTTCGGAAAAGTAAGCTTCGCATTCTGTGCAATAAAAGCCTTCATATTCACCCGGATAAATATCTCCCTTTTCATATATTTTTCTTAATATAATTTCAGCGGTTTTAATATGATCGGGATCTGTTGTTCTAATGAAGCGATTATAATTTATATTAAATTTTCGCCAGGCATTTTTGAACTGGGGAGCTAATTGGTCAACAAACTTCTTTGGAGAAAGGTTTTTTCTTTCAGCCGCTTTTTCAATCTTTCTTCCATGTTCATCAGTGCCAGTTAAAAAGAAAACACGATATTTTTTTAAAAGATACCAACGTGCTAAAATATCAGCTGCCAGAGAAGAGTAGATATGACCAATATGCGGAATATCATTCGCGTAATATATTGGTGTAGTCACATAAAAATGTTTGTTATTTTTGGCCATTTCCATAAATATCATTATAATTGATTCAATTAATTAAGTCGAGAGTTTTTTCTTGTTTCGAGTTATCCACATTTTTAGTTTATATATGATTAGTATTAATTTATAATATAAACAGGTCGTAATTTACGCGATTTAGTCAGTAATAATATCTAAATGGCTAATTATTGTTTTTTTTAAAAAGCAATAAGTGGCTATTAGATATAGATTGTTATGTCTTTAGAAAATCTTTCTGAAGAAGCTCAGTGGTTTTTAAGAAATGTACAAAAACTTCAAGACGATTTTGCCGAAAGCGTTGGCGCTCAAATAGTAATGACTGACAGAAATGGTGATTTAATTACAAAGATGAGTGGAGCTCAACGAGTTTGTCAGTTAATTCAAAGCAAAGAAAAAGGGAAAAAAGAGTGTGAAATTTGCTATCATTCAGCGCTTTCTTTAATTAAAACCCAGAAAAAAGCTTTATTCATAGATTGTTGGGCTGGTTATGCTTCTCTTTGGGTGCCGATTAAAGTTAAAGATCAGATAGTCGGATCAATTACCGGTTGTGGCGGGAGATATGAAAAAGGCCAAACCGAGGAAGAATTAAGAGAAAAATATTCTAAATTAGCCGATGATTTAAACATTGAAGACAAAGATGATTTTGTTAAAGCAGCTGTTAATGAAGTGAAAGTTATTACCGAAGAAGAAATGAAGAAAAGAGCCGAGAGATTAGCTAAATTAGTAGGAATTTTAGCTGAAGAAACCGCCCTGAGAGAAGTTTTTGGGGTAACAGAATAAGCGAAAAGTAAATAATTTAAATATAAAATAGATGTATAAAAAGTATTTTATTATTGTTCTGATAATTGTTTTAATTGGAACAATAATTTTTTGGTTAAGAGATTATCTTATTCAGCCAAAAAGTGAAGTCGAGAAAGTATATAAAATTGGCTTATTGCAAATGGCGCCAACTGTTAGCGAAAATATAGAAGGATTCAAGCAAGGCATGAGCGAATTAGGCTATAAAGAAGGGGTGAATGTTAATTATATTTATCGCGATGCAAAGGGTGATTTAGAGTTGTTAAAATCTTACGCTCAAGAATTAGTGGATATGAAGCCAGATTTAATTTTTGTTAACACTTCGCCAGCCACAGATATTCTTAAGCAGAAAACTCAAGATATACCAATCGTCTATTCAATGGTCGCTGACCCTGTTAAAGCGGGTTTTGTCAAAACGATGAAAAGTTCTGGCAACAATTTAACCGGGACGAGCTGTGCTTATATTGATATGGCGCCTAAACGTTTGCAGGTTTTAAAAGAAATTGACCCTTTAGTGAAAAAAGTTTTGATTTTTTACCGGCCTTCAGATAAAAGCGGCGGTCCGGCAGTAGAAAAGATTTTGGAAAAAGCCCCTGAAATTGGTCTAAAAATAATTACTGTTCCGATTAACGAAAAAGAAGAAATTCATAGATATTTAAATAAGCTAAAGAAAGAAGATGTTGATGCTATTATGGATCCGGCCGATGCAATGGTAACCGCCGGTTTAATGGAATGGGGCGTTGAAAAAGCTTTGGAATTAAAAATTCCTCTTTTAATGTTATCTAAAAGGGAAGCAGAGAAAGGAGCTTTAGCTAGTTTTGGAGTAGATTATGTTGATTTAGGTAAACAAAGTTCTTTAATAGCAAACCAAGTATTAAATGGCATTCCTCCTTCTCATATTCCTTCAGAATATCCTCGTAAATTTTATTTTACGATTAATCTTATTACAGCTAATAAAATTGGCTTAAAAATACCAAATGAGGTTTTGCAGAAAGCAGATTTGATTATCAAATGAAAAGAAGTAAAAAAACCTATTCTTTTGAAAAGTTGCCTAGAGCTAAATTAATTTACGGAGTAATACTTCTGGCTATTTTTGGTTTGATTATTATTAATGTACAAGTTAATTTTATTTGGCTCCGACCTTTTATTAAACATTTCCGAAATCAGTTGATAGAATTTGAGTTTATTCAGACTCAGAGAGTGGCAGAATATATAGATCGTTCTATTGCCCAGAAAATAGAAGAAATAAAACAGTTAGCTCAAGATATTGCCTTAGTAGGATATGATAACGATTTGACTAAAATTTTTACCGCTCGTTTTCTTAAGGAAAATCCCGGTATCGGAGAAATATCTTTAATTAATTTAGAAGGAAAAGAAATACAAAGTTATTCAAAAAGAAAATATTTGCCAGAAAAACCTTATTTTGATTTTTCCTTATTAGAAGATTTTCATGAAGCAAAAAAAGGTAAAACATATATAAGCAGAGTTAATTTTTCTGAACATGGAGAACCTTATATTATTATTTCCACTCCTTTAAAAAAAGCGGCTTATCAAGAGGTAGAAGGTGTGATGAGGATATGTTTTTATTTGAGAAGTATTTGGGGTATAGTTTTGGAAACAAAGATTGGCAAAACAGGCAGAATTTCTATTGTTGACGACAAAGGTATGTTGATAGCTGACCCAGATCCGGCAAGAGTTTTAAAAAAGATAAATCTTATAAATTTACCTCCGGTAAAAGCTGTTCTTTTAGGGCAAACTTTTAAAGATTCTGAAAAAGGAAAATATTTAAATGAAAAACAAATTACTGTTATGGGAGTTGGCGTGCCGATAAAAAGCTTGAGATGGGGCGTTATTGTTGAAGAAAATCTTTCAGAGATAGAACAGCCAATAAAAGAAATTACTAATTTAGCCAATATTTTTTTAGCCGGGGGATTAGGAATAATACTTATTTTAATTTGGTTAGCCTTGGTGGTGAAAAAGACTAATCAAGAGCTTATAGAAAAATACACCCTTCTTCAGTCGCAGAGAAGAGAATTAGAAAAATCCAAAAAAGCCCTAGTGAGCATTTTGAAAGACGAAGAAATGGCTCAAAGAAAGGCCGAAGAAGAGAAAAACAAAACTTTGGCTATTATTAGCAATTTTACTGACGGTTTGATTGTTTTAAATGAAAAGAATGAAATATCTCTAATCAACAATCAAGCTTTAAAATTTTTAGAAATAAATGATAAAGAAGCAAAAATAGATCTTAAAAAATTAAACAAAGAAAAATTTCCTAGATTAAATAAATTAATTGGTCTTATTGAGTCTAAAAAAACAAAAAGAATTTTTCGAAAAGACATTTCATTTAAAAATAAAACAGATGAATTAATTTTAGAAATAACAACTGTTCCTTTATTAAGACAAAATGAGCTTTTAATTATCCTTCATGATATTAGTCGAGAGAAATTGATAGAAAGAATGAAGACTGAATTTGTTTCTTTAGCGGCTCATCAGCTTAGAACTCCTCTTTCAGCTATTAAATGGAGCTTAAAAATGCTTTTGGAAGGCGATTTGGGCAAAATTAGCAGCGAGCAGAGAAACTTTGTTGAGAAAACTTATAAAGCTAATGAGAGAATGATTGATTTAGTGAATGATCTTTTGAATGTTACTCGTATTGAAGAAGGGCGTTATCTTTACAAAATGGAATTTATTCAGATAGAGGAAATAATTAAAGAAATTATCCTTTCTTTTCAAGATAGGCTTCAAAAAAAACAAATTAATTTGAAATTTCAAAAACCTAAAAAGCTGTGTCCAAAAATAAAAGTTGACTTAGAAAAGATTAAATTAGTTCTTCAAAATCTTTTTGACAATGCTATTCGATATACTTTAAGCAAGGGGACAATAAGTGTTTCCTTAAAGTGTTTTAATAAAGATTATATCCAATTTGAAATTAAAGATACCGGCATAGGTATTCCCGAGGAACAACAATATAGAATTTTTACAAAATTTTTCCGCAGCACTAATGCTATTAAAACAGAAGCCGAAGGAACAGGTTTGGGG
>CAYZRO010000023.1:0-7489 GCA_964480905.1 uncultured Candidatus Saccharibacteria bacterium | reverse complement strand
TAAGATATTAGGTTTTCTTTTTATTTCTTTATTGCTTCCGTTGAGCAGCGTTCAGGCTGATTCGATTGGTCAAAAAACAGATTTTTTTGTTGATCCAACTTATGATTATCTTCAGCGAACTCAAATAGAAGCGACTTTAAAACAGATAAGTCGGCACGCCTATTTTTATGTGGAAAACAGTTATTGGCAGAAATTGAGTTTTACTGATCAAATTGCTTTCCAGAATAATTTAAATAAATTAGCGACAGAATTTGACCAGATTATTTATCCGACAATGACATCAGTTTTTGGTTCAGAATGGAAGCCGGGAATTGACAATGACGAGAGAATTACTATTTTAATTACCCAATTGAAAACTTTGGCGGGCGGTTATTTTAATCCTGTTGACGAGTATCCGCGTTCGCAGATAAATTCAAGCAATCAAAGAGAAATGATTTATTTGAATGCTGTGTATATGGCTGATAAAAGAGAACCTGCTTTTTTGGCTCATGAATTTCAACACCTCATTTCTTATAATCAGAAAGAAATACGCTATCATATCAGTGACGATATTTGGTTAAATGAGGCTCGTTCCGAATACGCGCCTACTCTTTGCGGTTATGACAAAGATTATTACGGAAGCAATTTAGAAAAGCGTGTCAAAATTTTTCTTAAATATCCTTCTGATTCCCTAACTGAATGGTCTGGTTCTGCCAAAGATTACGGTTCAATCAATCTTTTTATTCATTATTTAGTTGACCATTACGGCAAAGATATTCTAACAAAGATAATGGAAACTAAAGGCGTAGGTATTGCTAGTATTAACAATGCTTTAACTGTTTTGGGTCAGCCATTAACTTTTTCAGATATTTTTGTCAATTGGAGCGTGGCAAACTATTTGAATAATTGTTCAGTGTCACCGGTTAATCTTTATTGTTACCTTGAGCCTAATCTTAATTATGATAATCTCCATATTCAATTAGGTTATCTTGGGGCGGCTAAAGAGAAGATTGAAAGCAGCAATACCATTAAAGATTGGAGCGCTCAATGGTTTGAGTTTAAAGCTGCCACAGACATTGATGAGTCTAAAAATGTTTTAAAAATAGAATTTAGCAGTAACGATCCGCGAGCCAATTTCCGAGTTCCTTATGTTATCAAATATAAGGACGGCCATTACGAAGTACGGGAAATGACATTAATCGGTCAAAAAGGTTCGGCTTTTGTTAAAAATTTTGGCACACAAGTTTCATTAGTGGCGGTTATTCCTTCTAATCACTACAAAACAAGCAATTTTACGGCTAATGAGCCATTAGTTTATTACAACCTTAATGCTACTTTAGTAAAAGAAGCTCCGATTCCTTCTTATCCTGATGGAACTTTAATTAGAGCTAAAGGCGATTATAAAGTTTATATTATTAAAGGGAGATATAAAAGATGGATTCAAACTCCGCAAATTTTTGATTTTTACGGACATTTAAGCTGGCAAAAGATTGTTGAAGTGACTCCAGAAGAAAGAGATTATTATATAACTTCGTGGCTGGTACGGGCTGATAATGATTATAAAGTTTATGAGATTAATGGCGATGGGACAAAGCATTGGTTGAATATGACAGCTCAACAATTTGTTTTAACAGGGCATTTTTGGGATATGGTTTATCTTATCAATCAAAAGGAAAGAGATTGGTATCAGACAGGTTCAGATGTTTTGTACCGTCAGTAAAATGACGCGCTCGCAATAATATTATTTTGTCAAGCCAAATCATTGCTTCAGTAGAAATTTGTTAAATTAGAAGCAGGATTTTGGTTTTTGACTTTTATTTTTTTGGCGGGTTTTTTAGAACAACTTTCTGGCCTTCAATATAATGTTTCTTTAGCAGAACAGACTACTTTTAGAATTGGTGGTCCGGCAAAATATTTTTATTTAGCAAGAAATAAAGAAAAATTAATAAAGGCCGTTGAGATTGCCCACAAGAACAATTGTCCATATTTTGTTTTTGGCGGCGGTAGCAATGTTTTGTTTGACGATAAAGGGTTTGATGGTTTAATCATTAAATTTTATAGTCATCATTATAAAATTGAAGGCAATCAGATTACAGCAGAAGCTGGTGTTCCATTAAGCGAAATAGTCTTTGCTTCTATAAAAGCAGGCTTGGCCGGTTTAGAGTGGGCGGTTGGCATTCCCGGGACCGTCGGTGGGGCGGTTTATGGCAATAGCGGAGCTTTTAATTATAGTTTAAGCCAGATTGTTGAGGAAGTGATTAGTTTTTCGCCGTTAAGCAGAAAAGAGAAACACTATAAACCGCAAGAATGTCAATTTGGATACAGAGATAGTATTTTTAGAAAAAATAAAGAAATTTTACTTTTAGTCAAACTGAAGTTGAGGAAAGGCCTTAAAGAGGAAAGCCAGAAAATAATTCAAAATTATCTTAAAATTAGGCACGATAAAATACCTCCTTTTCCTTCTGCTGGTTCTGTTTTTAAAAATTATTCAGTAAAGAAAGACGACGAGATATTAAAGAAATTTCCACAACTTAAAGAGAAAATGAAAAAAGGAAAGATACCAGCCGCTTGTTTTATTGAGCAGGTGGGATTAAAAGGCAGAAGAATTGGCGACGCTCAAATTTTTGAAAAACATGCCAATATTATAGTTAATCTTGGGCAAGCGCGTTCTCAAGATGTTTTGGCTTTAATGCAGTTTTGTAAAGAGAAAGTTAAAAAAAAGTTTGATATAGATCTAAAAGAAGAAATACAAATCATTACTTAATTTAATTATCCACAGGCAAAGTTTTTTTATTTATTCTATAATAAAAATAACAAATAATCAGAAAGAGGTCGGCTGATTATTTGTTGATTTAAATAAATAATAGTTTTAAAAAATGCCGCGTAAAAAAAGAACTAGTAAAAAAAGAACTACCCGAAAAAAAGCTGCTCCTAAGAGAAAAAGAAGCACTGGCCGCAAGAAAGCTACTCCTCGAAAAAGAAAAACTGCCCGTCGGAGAAAGAGAAGGTAAAGTTTTTATTAAATTATTATTTAATAAGCTTTTATATTATTTATTTGATAATAACAGTTTGGCTTTTAACCAAAGTAATTTTGTTCTTTTTTATATAATTTAATTTGTTAAGGCAATTGATATAAATAAAAATAAGCGTTAGTTCTTAAAAAATAAAATAAAATAAAATATAAGAAGGGAGGAAAAAATGCTTATAAGAATGTGTATCAATTGCGGGAAAGAGTATGGGAAGAAGGGCAGCAATGGCGATAAAGGCTATACTAGCGGATGTTGTCCCGAATGCTATTTTATCTGGAAGAAGAAAAAGAAGTATGAAAGAATAGCACGCCTTTCCCAACAGTTACGGGAGTTTATTTGTCGTAGAGTTTTTATTCAGAGTGAATATTTTAAAAATTTTCTATTTATCTATTTTCTTTTATCAACCATTCATTATATATCTCAATTGGGAGTAAGGCATAAAAATTATGTTTTAGACAGAAGAAAAAAAGACAGAAAGGAGGAGAAGAGATATGAAGAGAGAAAAATATAAAGTTGCTTGGGTAGGATGCAATTTATCTGATAGAGATAAACAAAGAGCAAAGATTGAAATTTCAAGGCAAGAAGATAATATACGAAATACAAATGTAGGTTTTTTAGAAGTAGAATTTAATCATGAATCTATTTTTAGGATTTCCAAAGCAAGATTAGAAGAGAGTTTTTTAATATTTTTTCCTTATCAAATAATTTTTTCGGCTAAACCTAAACAACAGTCTTGGACTTGGGAACAGAAATACAGAATTAATGAAAAAGATGTCGGTGGCCAGTGGAAATTAAAAGGTGAGACAAGAATTTTTAATTCCGGATTAAAACAAAGGGATGAATTTTTTATGCGTTTATTAAAAAAATTAGAGCAACAGTTAGATTTATTTTCCGGTTCGCCACGGCAATACCTTCGGTCATTATTTATATTTTCCAATAAGTATCTAATCTTTAGTCAAAGAATATGGTTTAAAAAAGGAATAGGTCCTGTGAGATTTGAGATTTCTAATCTGAACTTTAAGAGAACAAATGAGGCGAATATAATAGATGCGAAAATTAATTCACAAAGCGATAGTTGGTGGCCGCTGTTCCCCGGCAATTATTGGTTATTTGGCTGGAAGAAAGATTTTATGGATTTACTTTTTTTCTAATAATTTAATAATATTAATAATTAATATAAGGGGTTTTATTGATAGCCCCTTTTTTTATTTGAATTATTTATTTTTTATGCTAAAATTAAACAATCTAAAATCTTCAGATAAAGCAATTATTTATGAAAATAAATATAAAAGCGACAAATCTTGGGTTAACACTTTCTTTATCAGAATATATAAAGCAGAAAATTGGCAGTTTAGAGAAGTTCTTAAAGAATATGGATCCAGAGGTGATTGAGTTTTATGTTGAAGTTGGACGGATAACTCGTCATCATCGTCAAGGCGATGTTTATCGAGCAGAAATTAATTTGTCTTTGCCGGGCAGGTTATTAAGGGCCGAGGCAGAGGAGTGGGACATAAGAGTGGCTATTGATACTGCCAAAGATGAAATGCAGAGAGAAATAAAAAAGTATAAAGAAAAACAAAAGGCAAAATATAAGCGAGGAGCTGAGAAGCTGAAACGAATTTTGAGGTTCTGGAAAGCTTCTTAAAATAACATCTATGAGTTTTTTAAGAAAAATTATCGGCAGTCCTAATCAACGGATTCTTAATAAGCTGCAGTCAACTGTTATTGAAATTAACAGCCTCGAAAAAAAGTTCGAGGCTTTTTCCAATGAACAATTAAAAAGTCAGACAGAGAAATTTAAAGAATTTGTTCGTTCGTCAAAAGACTGCCATAAATCGCTTGATGAAATCCTGCCAGAGGCTTTTGCTTGTGTTCGGGAGGCCGCCAAAAGGACAATTCATCAGCGTCATTTTGATGTCCAGTTAATCGGCGGTATTGTTTTGCATCAAGGGAAAATTGCTGAAATGAAAACAGGCGAAGGCAAAACTTTAGCTGCGACATTGCCTGTTTATCTTAATGCTTTAACTGGACAAGGCGTTCATATTGTCACTGTTAACGATTATTTAGCCCGGCGGGACACTAATTGGATGGGTCCGATTTATCATTTATTAGGGCTTTCGGTGGGTTGCATTAACCATGAAAAAGCTTATTTATTTGATCCGGCTATAAAGCCTGATAGTAACGAGGTGACAATTGAAATGGAAAATTTAAAAGAAGTGCCGCGAGCCGTTGCCTATCAGGCAGACATTCTTTATGGAACCAATAATGAGTTTGGTTTTGATTATTTGCGCGATAATATGGTTCAAGACATAAGCCAGATTGTTCAGCGCCAGTTAAATTTTGCCATTATTGACGAAGTAGACAGCATTTTGATTGATGAAGCGAGAACGCCGCTGATTATTTCAATGCCAGATGTTGAATCTACTAAAATGTATGAGCAGTTTGCCCGAATTGTTCCTCGGTTAAAGGAAAATGTTGATTATAATATTGATGAGAAAATGAGAACAGCAACTTTAACCGAAGAAGGAATTGCAAAAGTTGAAAATATATTAGGAGTAGGGAATATTTACGATGAAAAAGGTATTAGGTATGTTCATCATTTGGAGCAGGCTTTGCGGGCTGAAGTTCTTTTTAAAAGAGACCGGGATTATGTTGTTAAAAATGGAGAAGTAATTATTGTTGATGAGTTTACCGGTCGTTTAATGCCCGGCCGGCGTTATTCTGGTGGTCTCCATCAGGCATTAGAGGCAAAGGAAGGAGTAAAAGTACAACAGGAAAGCCGGACATTAGCCAGTATTACTTTTCAGAACTATTTTAGAATGTACAAAAAATTAGCCGGCATGACGGGTACCGCCTTAACTTCGGCTGAAGAATTTCATAAAGTTTATGGTTTAGATGTTGTTGTTGTTCCAACTAACAAGCCAATGATTAGGGTTGATCTTCCTGATGCGATTTTTAAAACAGAAAATGGAAAATTTAAGGCGATTGTTAGAGAGATAAAACAAAGACACCAAAAAGGACAGCCGGTTCTGGTGGGGACGGTTTCTATAGAGAAAAATGAGTATCTTGGGCAGCTGTTGCGAAGGGAAGGCATTCCTCACCAAATCCTTAACGCGAAATATCATGAGAAAGAAGCTCAAATTATTGCTCAAGCCGGACGCTTGGGAGCAGTGACTGTGGCGACTAATATGGCTGGTCGCGGCGTTGACATTATTTTAGGCGGTCGTTGCGACGAAACAAGAGATAAAAAAGAGTGTGAAGAAGAGCATCGTAAAGTTATTGAATTAGGAGGGCTTCATATTATCGGCACCGAACGTCATGAAGCGAGACGAATTGATGATCAGTTGCGCGGCCGCGCCGGCCGTCAGGGTGATCCGGGATCAAGTCAGTTTTTTGTCTCTCTGGAAGACGATTTGATGAGAATTTTTGGCTCTGAGAGAATTCAGCGGATGATGAATGTTTTAAATTTCCCTGAAGATCAGCCAATTGAGAATAAAATGATTTCCCGGGCAATCGAGTCAGCTCAAGCCCGTATTGAAGGTTATAATTTTGATATCAGAAAACATGTTTTGGAATACGATGACGTTTTAAACAAACAGAGAGAAGTTATTTATAGAAAAAGAAAAGAGATTTTGGAATCTGTTACCGAGTTTGCCAAAGCATCTAACATTAAAAAGAGTTATCGTCAGGAAAAAGATGATAATAAAGAGGATTTGAAAAATTCTTTAGCAGATAAAGGACAGATAGGATTAAGAGAAAAAATATTATTAATGATAAATGATGAAATAGGAAAAATTGTTGATTTTCATACCCAAGGCGAACATATAGATAATTGGCAGCCAGAAGAAATTTTTGAGTCGGTTAGTTCAATATTTTTCTTGCCTGACAAAGTTCATCAGGAAATTATTGATATCGTTCGTCAAAAAATTCCTTTAGCAGACATTCGTCAAAAATTAAAGGAGTATTTATTTAATTTAGCTCAAAAGTCCTATAAAGACAGAGAAAGAAAAATAGGTGCTGAAAATATGCGGCAAATTGAGAAATTTATTTTTTTGCGCAATCTTGATATGCTTTGGATGAATCATCTTGAAGATATGGAAAGTCTTAGAGACAGCGTTAGATTAAGAGCTTATGGCCAGCTTGATCCTTTGGTTGAATATAAGAATGAAGGGCATCGTTTGTTTCAAAAATTGCTGGATAGCATCCAGAGTGCTGTGGTTAGCACGATTTACAAAGTAAATTTATCGCCGGTTGTTCAGCCAACAGAAAAATCAAAAGAAATAAAAACTGATTTTAAACAAGATATTTTGGAACAGACTTCAAAAACGGCTTCTAAGCCGGCTCCTGTCGGTGTCGCCGGTATTAAGAAGAAAAAAATTGGCCGTAATGATCCTTGCCCTTGCGGCAGCGGTAAGAAATATAAGCACTGTTGCGGCGCTTGAATTTCCGTCGCTCGGCCATCACGAAAATAAATTTTCGTG
>CAYZRO010000022.1:0-7751 GCA_964480905.1 uncultured Candidatus Saccharibacteria bacterium | reverse complement strand
AGGCAAAGGAGAAAACAAAACACTTAAAAACTCTTTCAATCTCCAAAAAGCTTCAGACTTTAAAAACAAAAAAACACTTAAAATAATCAAAACAAAACTAATCAGCAATGATATAAGCTTCATTTTGTATATAAAATCAGCCATTTGAGTTGATATAACGATATTATATAGATAATGATATAGATAACGAATATATGAAATAATAACATCCAAATCCATAAAAAATTAATGATAACTATGTTCATAAAAATATGCCAATTGAAAAAGACTATTTTCTTTAAAAGGTTTACCGATAATTTGTAATCCGACCGGCAGACCTTTTATTTGACCACAAGGCACTGAAAGAGCAGGCAAATCAGCTAAATTTACTGGAATGGTAAAAATATCTTCTAAATACATTGATAGGGGATCAGCAATTTTTTCTCCCAATTGAAAAGCAGGATGAGGAGAAGTAGGCGTAATTAAAAAATCGACCTGCTGAAAAACTTCATTAAAATCTTTCCTAATCAAATTTCTTGTCTTCACAGCTCTTAAATAATAAGCATCATAATATCCGGCTGATAAAACAAAAACGCCTAAAATAATTCTTCTTTTTACTTCCGGACCCAAAAACTTAGAACGAGTGGTCAAATAAACTTCTTCTAAACTTTTAGAATGTTCAATTTCTGAAAGACCGTATTTAATTCCATCATAACGGGCTAAATTAGCGCTCACCTCGGCCGGAACTATAATGTAATAAGCAGGAATTGAATAATTTATATGAGGCAAACTTACCTCCTCTATGGTAAATCCTGTTTTTTCCAACCAATGAACAGTTTTATTAATTAAATCTTTTACCTCTGAATCTAATTCCTTAATAAAAAATTCGCGAGGCAAACCAATGCGGATTTTTTTCCTCAAGATATCTTTCTCTAATCCCTGTAAATCTGGTATAGATGACATAGACCCTGAAACTTCTCTGCTTGTAGAATCCAAACTGTCTCGGCCGGCTATTATCTTAAAAACTTCAAACACATCCTCCACTGTTCTCGCTATCGGACCAATCTGATCTAAAGAAGAAGCCATAGCGATCAATCCATAACGACTCACTGCTCCATAGGTTGGCTTTAATCCAACTACTCCGCAAAAACTAGCCGGCTGCCTAATTGAACCGCCTGTATCCGAACCTAAAGCTGCTACAGATAAACAAGAAGCTACGGCGGCCGCCGAACCTCCAGAGGAACCTCCCGGCACTCTTTTAAGATCAAACGGATTATATGTGGGGCCAAAAGCAGAATTTTCAGTAGAAGAACCCATGGCAAACTCATCCATATTCGTTTTACCAATTATAACAGCATCAGCTTTTTTAAGTCTTTCAATAACAGTAGCATCGTAGGGGGCAACAAAGTTTTCCAGAATTTTAGAACCGGCTGTGCATTTAATCCCTTTAACTAAGATATTATCTTTAATAGCTATTGGCACACCTGCTAAATCACCAATTTCCTCTGAACGACTAATTTTTTGATCTATTTTTCGCGCCTGCTGTAAAGCCAAATCCTCACTCAAGGTTAAAAATGCATGATATTTTTTGTCTTCTCTTTTTACTCGCTTTAAATAAGCCTTAACCAATTCCTCTGCGGAAAATTCTTTATTAAGCAATTTTTGACGGATCTTTTTTATGGTCAATTGAAAAACATCCATAAAATCAAAAAACAGACTTAACTTTTATATAACGTTTTTGACGAGCTGGTGCCAATTTCAAAATAGAATCGTTCATTTCTGGTAAATTCTTAATTGCCTTGTCGTCTCTTACAATATTTGGCAAAACAACCTCTCTTTTGCCGATTCTATCTTTTGTTCTATCTTTTAGTTCATTTTCTTTTTCTTTTGGCAAACGGCTGACATAATCTAAAATAGAAGCTAATTCAGAAAACATCTTCTTTTTCTCAGAATCAGTCAAACTTAATTTAGCTAATTTTGCTATATGTTCTATATTTAACATAAATTAATCTTTTATCATATTTATAAACTCTTTCTCATTTAAAATTTTTATTTTTAACTCTTTAGCCCTGCGATATTTACTGCCAGGATTCTTGCCAACAACAACAAAATCAGTTTTTTTACTTACACTTTCTGAAACCTTACCACCAAGACTATGAATTTTTTCTCTAGCTTCTTCACGAGTCATTGAAGAAAGCTCACCAGTTAAAACAAAATTTTTGCCTGCCAACTTCGTCTTCTCAAGACTAGGCTTTGCTGATTCTTCAAAAACAATACCTACCTTATCAAGTTTTCTTAATAAACTCAAGTTCCTTCTATTATGAATCCACTGATAAATACCCTGAGCTACTTTCTCGCCTATATCTTTGATCTGATAAAGTTCTTCTTTAGAGCATGAACTCAAAGCCTGAATAAAATCTTTAACATTTCTAATTTTTTGTTTTTTCTGCCAAAGCTTTTCTGCTAACAGAAGAGCCGTTTCTTCGCCAATATGCCTAATACCCAGAGCGTAAATAAAGCGGGATAAAGAAATTCTTTTACTTTTTTCAATAGAATTAATTAAATTTGTAGATGACTTTTCTGCAAAACGCTCTAAGGGAAGAAGATCGCCCTCTTTTAATTGAAAAATATCACTAGGATCATTAATTAAATTTTCATTAATCAATTGGTCTATAATCTTTGGTCCTAATCCAATAATATCAAAAGCCTTCCGCGAAACAAAATGATACAAATTCCGTCTTTGTCGGGCTCCACAATTAGGGTTAGGACAACGATAAGCTACTTCTCCTGGTAAACGAACAATTCTTGAACCACATACTGGACAATATAAAGGCATAACGAACTTTTTCTCTTTACCTGTCCGGAGTTTCTTAATTACACTCACTACATCAGGTATTACATCGCCAGCCCTTTGAACAATCACTGTATCGCCAATCCTAACATCTAATCTTTTTATCTCATCCTCATTATGAAGGGTAGCCCGACTAATTATTGTTCCGCCTAATCTAACAGGCTTTAAAATAGCTACAGGCGTTAAAGTGCCGGTTCGTCCTACTTGAACAATAATATCTTTAACGACTGTGGTTGCCTGCTTAGCAGGAAATTTAAAAGCAATAGCTCCGCGCGGTGCCTTACCAACCACTCCTAATTTTTCAAAAACTTCATTATTATTTATATTCACTACTACACCATCAATTTGATAAGGCAATTTTTGACGTAATTTTTTTATTTTTTTCCAAAATTCAACCACCTCCTTAAGATTAGAGCAATATTTACCTTCATCACTCTTAAATCCCAATAAACGACATAGCTGATGCTCGCGCTGATGAGTCTTCTGGCCTAAATCAGTAATCAAATCATAAGCTAAAAAATTTAACTTGCGAGAAGCAGCAATCTTTGGATCCAATTGTCTAATACTGCCGGCAGCGGTGTTGCGTGGATTAGCATAAAGCGGCTCTCCTTTATTTTGCCTTTCCCGATTAACTTCTTCGAAATCTTTTATATTCATATAAACTTCGCCTCTTACCTCTATTTCCTTATTGTCAATTGACTGCCAAATTAACCAAATCTCTTTTTCTTTAAATTGAAGTTTTTTTAATTCTTCTTCGCTTGGCTTTCTTAATTTTAAAGGAATTGAAGAAATAGTTTTTAAATTTTGAGTTATGTCTTCACCTATCAAACCATCGCCTCTTGTTGAACCTCTGACAAATATCCCATTTTTATACTCTAAGGAAACGCCAAAACCATCTATCTTTAATTCGCAAAAATAATCTATTTTTTTACTAAGAGAAAAAGGTAAAAGTTTCTTGTTCCTAATTTCCCATGCCTTTAATTCATCTAAAGTAAATACATCCTCTAAAGAAAGCATAGGAAAGCGATGTTTTACCTTTTCAAACTTATCTAAAGGCTTTCCACCAACTCTTTGAGTGGGCGAATCAGGTGTAATAAATTCTGGATATCGCTGTTCTAATTCATAAAGTTCATGTTTTAACGAGTCTAAAGCGGCATCAGAAATTTCTTGCCTATCTAAAACATGATAAAGATAACGGTGATAATTAATAACTTCCTTTAATTTCTCTATTCTTTTTCTAGCTTCCTCTTTGGTCATATTTATAGCATAATCAATATCCTTTTCTAAGTAAACACCCGATATTTTGCTGTAAAGATTTGCTCAGAATTTAATTTTTTAATTTTCAAACTAAAATATTTCTCCTTTAAAGGAGAAATATTTTAGTTTGAAAATTAGTTTTACTCGCTTCTCACTTCGATAGCCCGCAAAACCTGCCTAAAACTCCCTACAGAATTAAAAACTACCTCATCGCCATTTCGAGTAACGGTTAAAGTATAACTGGCAGCTCCGACATTGTCTGAACAAGAAACAGCGCCACTGCCTTTAATTTCTTCAAAAAGCCCTCTCTCAATACCGCTTTCAGCCGCATAAAAAGCAGCAGGCGATTCACTAAAGTGAATTGACATCCTAATTTCTGCCAAAAAAATTCTAGCTAACCCAACGCCAATAATTAAAATAGTGCTAACAATAAATATAGTTAGCAAAACAGCTACCGCCCCTTTTTGCTTTTTCAAAATATGGATTTTTTTAAAAAATAAAAGGCTATTCATAAAACCTAGAACTTACTGTATTTTGAATATCGATTTCTTTTTGCTCTACGCCTGAAACGCCTTTCTTTTTAATTCGCATTACAATAGTTACCCTAGGCTGATAATTGGTTAATTTTTGCACACTAAAAAATCCACTAATCTCTAAATCTGTAGAGTTAAGAATCTTACCCTGCCTTTTTATAGCTCCTGCCTCTTCATCAAACTCATAAGTAACATCGCCATTAATAGGATGATCAATATTAAGTATTTGACTCTCACCGTCAGAACTATTAATCTGGCTCATTCTAATTTCTTTAATCATTGATTCCAAAATAAAACGCGCATTTTCTTCTACTTCTTGAACAGCCAAAGACCGCCTGCTATTTTTTATCTGATTAACAGAAACTCCTATTAAAAGAAGAATAAGCAAACTAAAAACAGATATAGCAACCAAAAGTTCAATAAGAGTAAAACCTTTTTGATGATGAATATGGAAAGTATTTTTTTTTGCTTTTTTGTTCTCAGAAGTACTAAACATATTAAGCGCTAAGCAAAATTTATTAAAAAATTACTGCCAGTTGTAAAGACGATCCTCAACCTGCAAAGAACGTTCCTTCCCATGATCTTTCCAAAAAACAACAGCTCTCACTCCTATATCTTCTGTATTAATATCATTATCAGGATTATCAATAATAGTTATTTTTCGATAAAAAATTGTGTTATTACCAAAATCATAAGAATACAATCCCGTGCTATCTCTTCTAAGAGGCGTATCTGAATAAGGAAGCAAGCTCTGGCTATTATACTGAACTCTGTAATCACCGGCTGATAAACCCTCATTCCAAACTTTTCCTTGGAGCCAATTACTATCTCTTATATTCCTGACTACTTCAATGCCTTCTTGGGCTAAATTAGCGGCGATGATTTTATGCACGCTCACATTAAAAGAAGAAAATATTACAAACAACAAAGACAAAATAGCCACTAGGCCAATCAGAATAATCCAAAAAGATAATATAACTTCCAATAGTGTAAACCCTTTTTCTTTTTGACAATAAAGATATTGCATTGTATTAGAATTTTAATCTGTTTCAATACGACCTGATTGATAAATAGTTATTGTTTGCGAAAATCCCTTTTCTGACAAAATGAAATTTTGATTAATATCTGGATTATTTGAACCATTTATATAGGTAATCGGATCAGGAGGAACAAAAAAAATACTAACATCGATTGGCGATAAAGAAATATTACTAGGCAAACTTATAGTTTCTAAATCTATACTTTCGCCAGCAGTATAAATCTCACCCGAACTTTCATTAAGATTATAAAAAATAACATAAGAGTGTTCATCTTTAGAGTAAATTCCGTAACCATAAATTTTTTCATCTTCCTGATTAACGCCCGACAAAGCCAACATTTGAGACTCTCTAATTTTAGAAACAAACTCATTAACGGACTGACGTAATTCATATTGAGCCTCACCAGTACGATAATGGATCAATAAAATACCACTAACAAGTATCAAAATGCCTAAAACGACAATCATTTCTATCATAGTAAAACCAAATGATGACAAGTTAATTAATTTAGGCTTAGATAAATTTTTCATAAAGCTAAAAAGAATACCCTAATACTATTTTAACAAAATAAATTAAATCCTGCAAAAATGTCAAATCAAAAAATAAAAACAAAAAAGCGGAAAAAACCAAAAAAGGACCAAAAGGAATTTGTGACTTTATAGTTTTCTTTTTTGTCAAAATTAATATAATGCTGACTAAAGCGCCTGACCAAAAGGCTAACAATAAACTCGCTAAAATTTTCGGCCAACCTAAAATTAATCCAAGAAAGAAAACTAACTTAACATCGCCCATGCCCATCCATCTGCCTCGAGAAATAATAACTAGTAAAAGAAAAAAAATAGTAGCGCCCGCGGCTGAGAATAAACTACTCT
This sequence comes from uncultured Candidatus Saccharibacteria bacterium, assembly GCA_964480905.1. Classification (GTDB taxonomy): domain Bacteria; phylum Patescibacteriota; class Minisyncoccia; order Portnoybacterales; family JAGGTM01; genus CAYZRO01. Next base: position 1,219 of record CAYZRO010000022.1, on the reverse strand, counting down.
GCCAATTTAATTCTTTATTAACTAAAACCCAAAAAATGCCGCTGATAATGGAAGGATAAATAATTTTATCTGGAATAAGATAGTATTTAAAATCATAAACAAAAATAATAATAAAAAAAACACTAATTATCCACGACAAACAAATTATTAGAAAGCTGTAAAAATTGAAAGAAAAATTATAGCGATTGAAAATAAAAAGAAAAATCAGTCCAGCAGCTAATTCAACAAGAGGGTATTGCCATGAAATTCTTTTATGACAACTACGGCATTTTCCTTTTTGAACAATAAAACTAAAAAGTGGTATTAGTTCGTACCAATTTAACTCGTGACCACATTTTGGACAAAGAGAGCGACTAAATTTTTTTTGACTAAAATTATTTAATCTGCGATCAAAAATAATAGACTTTTTGGACTCTAAACGATATATAACAGAGTTAATAAAGCTACCTGTAATCAAACCGAAAAAAAATACAAAAACAGAAAGAATTAATTCCATAATTGAATTATAAAACAAATCAACCAATCTTTAAAGATTGGTTGATTTGTTTTTGAAAACATTTTGGAAAATAAAAATCCTTACGGCTCAACACAGTAATAATAATTTGTATCTGCACAAGAAGACGGCGTCTGACCTGTTAAATCGCAAGTAGCTGTATCCACATCAGTATCTAAAGCGCTATGGTCATTTTCCAAATCAGCTCCTAAGGTATAATTAGTGTTATTTGTTCCACAATTATTATAAGCATAGGCATTGCCGGTACTCGGATCAACTGGAACGTTATTTATATAAGTCGGCGATAAAGAGGAAAGGCTATCAGGATAACTTCCATTATCGTCAAAATACATTTCTAAAGCCAATTGAAGCTGACGCAAATCTGCCACTCGCTGAGTGTCTCTGGCTTTTGAACGAGCTGTGTTCAAACTAACCAAAACAATAGTCGCTAAAATACCTAAAATAGCTATAACGACTAAAAGTTCGATTAAAGTAAAACCTTTTTTATCCTGAAAATATTGTAACATTATCTTTCACCTCCTTTCTTATATCTATCTTTATTGATGAAATCTCATTAATAAAGATAGATTTTTATTTAATCTTGAAAAAATTATTCCCGCTTTGGGCTTCGACCTTCTTATTATTTTACTGTTTTTATTATTTAATTAAAAGATTATTTAATTAAAAGGCGCTGGCTAAATTATAAATGGGCAACAAAACTCCCAC
>CAYZRO010000021.1:0-7994 GCA_964480905.1 uncultured Candidatus Saccharibacteria bacterium | reverse complement strand
AAATTATGAATTAGAGATTATAAGAAAAACAGGTTTTGCTTCCTATTTTTTGATTGTTCAAGACTTAGTCAACTGGGCAAAATCTCAAGGCATTGTTGTCGGCCCGGGTCGAGGCTCAGCCGCTGGTTCTCTTGTCTCTTATTTATTAAATATAACTGATCTCGATCCTCTAAAATACAATCTCATCTTTGAACGTTTTTTAAACCCTGAAAGAATTTCTATGCCTGATATTGATTTAGATTTCGCTGATAACAGAAGAGACGAAGTTATAAAATATGTGGCAAAAAAATATAGCCAAAAAAGAGTGGCTCAGATTATTACTTTTGGCACTATGGCTGCTAGGGCAGCCATACGAGATGTGGGACGAGCTATAAATCTTCCTTATAACTTCTGCGACCAAATTGCTAAAATGGTGCCTTTTGGTCTTTCACTTAAACAAGCCCTGGAAACATCTTCAGAGCTTCAACAAATTTACAATACTGACGACCAAGCTAAAAAGCTAATTGACACTGCTCAAAAATTAGAAGGAGTAGCCCGCCATGCTTCTACTCACGCTTGCGGAATTGTTATTGCTAATCAAAATCTTGATGAAATTATTCCCTGTCAACATCCAACCCAAGACGACCAAATAATTGTCACACAATACGAAATGCACTCGGTGGAAGCTCTCGGACTTTTAAAAATAGACCTCTTAGGACTTAAAACACTTACCGTCATCCAAAACGCTCTTTCAATAATCAACAGAACAAAAAACAAAAAAATAAATATTGCTGAAATACCTCTAGACGATGAACCAACATATAAAGTTCTACAAAATGGTCAAACTACCGGTGTCTTTCAATTAGAAAGCGGAGGCATGAAAAGAAGTTTAAAAGAATTAAAGCCTACTGAATTTGAAGACATTATCGCTATGGTAGCCCTTTATCGGCCGGGCCCAATGCAACTAATCCCTGAATATATTGCCCGCAAGCATGGAAGAAAAAAAGTTGAATATCTTCATCCCAAGCTTGAACCGATTTTAAAAAATACTTATGGCATTTGCGTCTATCAAGAACAACTTATGCAAATCGCCCGCGACTTAGCCGGTTTTTCAATGCCAGAAGCAGATATATTAAGAAAGGCGATTGGTAAAAAAATTAAGCGGCTCTTGGAAGAACAAAAAGATAAATTAATAGAAAAGATGACAAAAAAGAATATTGAGAGAAACAAAGCGGAAAAGATTTGGCGTTTTATTGAACCGTTTGCCCGTTACGGATTCAATAGAAGCCATGCCGCCTGCTATGCTCTTACTGCTTATCGAACAGCTTATCTTAAAGCTCACTATCCTGTAGAATTTATGGCTGCTTTAATGAGCGCTGAACAAAATGATTTAGAAAAAATAACTTTCTTAATTGATGAATGTAAAAGAATGAAAATAAAAATATTGCCGCCAGATGTGAACGAAAGTCTTAAAAATTTTACAGTTGTCGAACTCAATAATAATGAGCAAGCTATTCGTTTTGGCTTAAAAGCAATCAAAAATGTAGGCTATAATGTTGTCCAAACTATTGTCACTGAAAGGAAAGAAAACGGTCCATATCAATCTATAAGCGATTTTATTGAAAGAATCGCTGTTGCCGGCAACAATCATAATGATTATGAAAATTATCAGAAAACAAGTCAAATCCTTAATAAAAAATCTTTGGAAAGTTTAATCAAATGCGGCGCTTTAGATCAGCTAGGCGAAAGAAAACAATTATTATCTAATCTTGAATTAATACTCAATTACGGAAGAGAAATTCAGCGTAATCGTTTCAACGGGCAGAATTCGCTTTTTGACTCAGGATCTTTTAACCAAGATAATCTTAGTTTAAAACTAAATGAAGTCAGCCCGGCCTCTCAGCAAGAAAAATTGGCCTGGGAAAAGGAATTATTAGGCCTTTATATCTCTGCTCATCCTTTAGAAAATTACAAAAAAGTCTTAGAAAAAATAGCTATCCCCTGCCAAAACCTTTCCTCAAATCTTAGGGGTAAAAAAATAAAAATAGGGGGAATAATTAACAAAATACAAAAAATTATTACTCGCAATGGACATCCAATGCTCTTTGTCGAAATAGAAGACATTTCAGGCAAAATAGAAACTTTAGTTTTTCCGAATACCTTGGAACAAACTGCCAGTTACTGGCAACAAGATAAAATCGTTGTTGTCTCCGGAAGATTGACTGACAAAGACGGCTCTTTCAAACTTATTTGCGACAACGTGGAATATTTGGAAGAAACAAATTAAAATCTGCTTCTAGAAATGTAAAAAAATCCAATAAACGAAAAATTTAATTGATTTTTTGCAAATTTTAAATATAATAGAAAATACAATTGTAAAATAAGTATAAAAAGCAATTAAATGAAAAATCAAAAAATAACTACTATTCGCCACTCTTTATCTCATATTATGGCTTTAGCCGTCCAAGAGCTATTTGGCAAAACCGAACCGATCAAATTTGGTATTGGCCCGGCTATTGAGAATGGGTTTTATTATGATTTTGAACTCAAAAAGTCTATCGGTCTAGACGATCTGCCAAAAATAGAAAGGAAAATGAAAGAATTAATTAAGCAAAATTTGAAATTCCAAAAGAAAACTATCAGTCTTGCCCAAGCAAAAAAAATATTAAAAAATCAACCCTACAAATTAGATTTATTAAAAGATTTAAAAGGTAAACAGGTCACTATTTATCAAGTTGGTAATTTTATTGATCTCTGCCAAGGTCCTCATATCGCTTCCACAAAAGCAATTGATTTAGAATCTTTTAAATTAATAAAAGTAGCCGGTGCCTATTGGAAAGGCGATGAAAAAAATCCAATGCTTCAAAGAATATATGGAGTAGCTTTTCAAAATAAAAAAGAATTAAATCAATATATAAAAAATCAAAAAGAAGTAGAAAAAAGAGACCATAGAATTTTAGGAAAAAAATTAGAGCTTTTTATCTTTGATGAAGAAGTCGGCGCCGGCCTGCCTCTTTGGCTTCCTAAAGGAACATTGCTCCGACAAATCATCTCTGATTATTTATACGAACAACTAAACCAACAAAATTATCAATGGGTAACTACACCCCATATCGGCAATCTTAAATTATGGCAAACATCCGGACACTGGATGCTTTATCGTGAAAATATGTATTCTCCTATTAAAATAGAGAGAGAAAAATATTTATTGAAGCCAATGAATTGCCCTTTTCATGTTAAAATCTATCAATCAAAAATAAGAAGCTACAAAGACTTGCCTTTACGTTTTGCTGAATTAGGGACTGTTTATCGTTATGAAAAATCAGGAGTTTTGCATGGCTTAACGAGAGCTAGGGGATTTACTCAAGATGATGCGCACATCTGGTGTATGCCTAATCAACTTAACCAAGTAATCAATCAGTTATTAAAACACGGCTTAAAAATTCTCAAAACTTTTGGTTTTAAAAATTTTAATATTTATCTTTCCACTAGACCTGAAAAATACGCCGGGACTTTACAAGCTTGGAAAAAAGCTACCACTGTCTTAAAAAATGCTCTAAAAAAACAAAATCTAAAATATCAAATTGATCCAGGCGGTGGTGTTTTCTATGGGCCAAAAATAGATATTAAAATCCAAGATGCCTTGGGTCGAGAATGGCAATGCACAACTATTCAAATTGATTTTAATCTGCCTAAAAGATTTAAAATTACTTATATTGATAAAAATGGCAAAAAAAGGGAACCGATAATGATTCATCGAGCTTTAATAGGATCATTAGAACGCTTTATCGGTGTATTGTTAGAACACTATAATGGAGCTCTTCCTTTATGGCTTTCACCGATTCAGATTTGGGTCATTCCTATCAGCAACAAATATCTAAGTTATGCCGAAAGTATTTCTCAAGCTCTAAAAACAGCTAATATCAGATTAGAAATTAAAAATGAAAACGAAACTCTCTCTAAAAAAATAAGGCAAGGCGAAATCCTAAAAATTCCGTATCTTTTAATTGTTGGCGAAAAGGAAATAAAATTAAGAAAAGTCAGAGTACGAAAAAGAAACAAAGGCGATATTGGGCAAATGGCCATAAATATATTTAAGGAAAAAATAGAAAAAGAAATAAATTCCAAAAAATGTTAAATTAATTTTGAATTTTTAAGCAGCTCATTTAAACAAGGCTTGATTGGCCTTATTTTTCTTTGTAAAATAACACAACATGAAATATTACATCATCACCTATGGCTGCCAAATGAATAAATCAGACTCAGAAAAAATTGCCGGTTTATTGGAAAAACTGGGGTATTCCCCTGCCTCAAAACCAATAGAAGCTAATTTGGTTATAATAAACGCTTGTTCAGTCCGCCAATCAGCTATTGACCGCGTTTTCGGACAAATAGAAAATCTAAATAAAATCAAAAAATTAAATAAAAAATTAAAAATTATTCTCACCGGCTGTCTTCTAGAAAAAGACAAAAAAATTTTAAAAACAAAAGTTGATAGAATTTTAAATATTAAGGAGTTAAATCAATGGCCTCTTTATTTAAAACCAGAATCAGCCAAATTAAATTTTGACTATTTTTCTATGCCACCGATTTATCAATCTTCCTTTAAAGCATTTATCCCAATTATGACCGGCTGTAACAATTATTGTTCTTATTGCGTTGTCCCTTATACAAGAGGACAAGAAGTCTCTAGAAAAGTTAAAGGAGTACTTAATGAAGCCAATCTTTTAGCAAATAATCATTACAAGGAATTAACGCTTTTAGGGCAAAATGTTAATAGCTTCAACCCCCCTGATAAGGAAAATTTTTCTAAACAAAATCCCTTTCGTCACAATTTTGCCCGTCTACTTTGGGAAATTAATCAGATTAAAAATTTAGCAAGAATTCATTTTATATCTGCTCATCCAAAAGATATGACTTCCGAGGTTATTAAAGCGCTCACTTTGCCAAAACAAATTAATTATCTCCACTTACCGATCCAGTCAGGCAGCAATAAAATCCTCAAATTAATGAACCGCGGTTATAGCTCTGAAGATTATTTACAATTAATCCATGAAATTAGAAAAACAAAACCAGAGATTGCTTTAGGCACTGATATTATCGTCGGTTTCCCTAATGAAACAGAAGAAGATTTCCAAAAAACGCTTGATATCTACCAGAAAATTAAATTTGATATCGCTTACATCGCTATCTATTCTCCGCGGTCACAAACATTAGCCGCTAAAATATATCCTGATAATCTTTCTTATTCGGAAAAAAAGAAAAGATGGAATAAGCTCCATCAATTAATGGAAAAAATTACCTTTGAAAAAAATCAGAAATATAAGAACAAAACGGTTTCTATCTTGGTTGAAAAATCAAATAAAGGATATCTTTGGGGCAATTCTTCAGAAATGAAGCTGGTTAAGCTCAAAGGCCCAAAAAAAATTATTGGACAAATTGTCCAAGCAAAAATAAAAGAAAGTAAAACTTGGGTTTTAAAAGGAGAATTATTATAAAGACAAAAAATACCTCTTTTCCTCAACTCCGATTAAGCTTATTATTTTTTCTGATTTTATGCCAAATAAAATAAAACAAAGTAAAATTTTATTAAGAAAAAATCCGGTGATTGTTATTGTCGGACCTACAGCGGTAGGCAAGACTGAATTATCTATTAAATTGGCTAAAAAATTTAATGGCGAAATTGTTAACGCTGATTCACGACAAGTCTATAAAGGGTTAAATATCGGCACAGGGAAAGTAACAAAAAAAGAAATGTCAGGGATTCCTCATCATCTTTTAGACATTGCCAGCCCGAAAAGAAAATTCTCTGCGGCTCAATATCAAAAAAAAGCCTTGCAAGTAATCAAACAAATTATTAAACGCGGAAAAATCCCTTTTTTGGTTGGCGGGACCGGCTTCTATATACAAACCGTGGTAGACAATTTAACTCTGCCTTCAGTTAAACCCGACTTCAAACTTCGTCAAAGACTTGAAAAAGAAACTCCAGAAAAGCTTTTTCAAAAGCTTAAAAAGCTCGATCCTAAACGAGCTAAAAATATTGATTTTCATAACAAACGACGATTAATTAGAGCTCTGGAAATTGTTATAAAAAGCAATCGGCCAGTGCCTCAAATAAAAAAAGCATCGCTTTTCAATACTCTCATTATAGGCTTAACAAAATCTAAAAAAGAGCTAAAAAAAAGAATTCGTCAAAGACTATTAAAACGTTTACGACAAGGTTTAATTGCCGAAGTAAAAAAACTGCAAAAAACTACTCTTTCCTGGCAACGGTTAGACGATCTTGGACTTGAATATCGTTATGTCTCTCGTTATTTAAGAGGACTTTTAAATAAAAAAGAAATGATTGAAAAACTTTTAACAGAGATTGAACATTATGCTAAACGCCAAATGACTTGGTTTAAAAAAGATAAAAGAATTCATTGGACTAAAAACTATCAAGAAGCAGAGAAATTAATTAAAGATTTCCTATTGGATAAATAAAAATTAAATTTGTCAAAAGGTATCAATATCTCTCAATTCATCTTCTAAAATTTTCGCTATTAACTGGGGATTGGCTTTTCCTTTTGTCTCTTTCATAACCTGTCCGATTAAATATTGAAGAGAATTCTTTTTGCCTTTACGGTAATCCTCAACTGCTTTTTGATTATTATTAATTATTTTCTTAATAATTTCAGTGAAAGCCTCGCTATCGTTAATCTGCCTTAAATCTTTTTCTTCAATAATATGAGAAGGATCTGCTTTTGTTTTGAACATTTCCTTTAAAAGTATTTGGGCGCCTGAACTGGAAACCTTTCCTTCTCTGATAATATTTACAAACTCAGCAAAATTCTCAGGAGTTATTCTTTGTCTAACTTCATCGCGATCTACCTTTAACTCATCAGCAATTCTTGGTATTTCATTAACCAAATAATTAGCGGTTAACTTAACTAATTTTTCAAACTCGTCATCAGACATCTTTCTGTTCTCTACAGCCTTAAACCAATTTTCTAATTCACTAATGATATTTTCAAAATAATCAGCTAATTCTTTATTTTTTGTTAAAGTATCAATGGTTTCTAAGCTCAATTTATATTGCTGACTAAATCTTTGACGCTTTAACTGAGGCAATTCGGGAAGACTAGCGACAAGACTTGCTAAATTAATCAAAGGCCTACCAGTAATGTCAGCGGCTTCTTTCAAAATCAAGGGAGGCAAATCAGGCTCAGGGAAATAACGATAATCATGAACTTCTTCTTTGACTCGTTGAGAAAATGTCAAATGCTTAGCTTCATCCCAACCTCTGGTCTCTTGAACAACTTTCTCCCCTGATTTCAACAACTCAGCTTGTCTTTTAATTTCGTAATTAACAGCATTTTCAACGGCCCGAAAAGAATTTAAATTTTTAATTTCAACTTTTGTCCCAAATGCCCTTTCTGGATTCTTATCTTGAGACAAATCTAAAAGACTAATATTTACTTCGCATCTCATCTGACCCTTTTCCATATCAGCTCCAGAGACGCCTAAATATCTTAATATTAATTGTAATTCCTCACAAAATTTTCTTGCCTGCCAACCAGAATGAATATCCGGTTCTGTCACTAATTCCATTAAAGGCACTCCTGCTCGGTTAAAGTCAACTAAAGAATAATTAACGCCTTTTGGATGAATTAATCTGCCGGTGTCTTCTTCCAAATGTATGCGTCTAATCCTAATTCTCTTAAATTTATTTTGAGACAAACGATCTGATTTAGCTTCTTCAGGAATTTCTAAATAACCACCTAAACATAAAGGTTGATCATATTGACTAATCTGATAGCCCTTTGGCAAATCCGGATAAAAATAATTTTTGCGGTCAAATTTAGAAACTGACGAAATTTCTGAATGTAAAAATAAACCAGTTTTAACTACATACTCCACGGCTTTTTGGTTAATAACTGGCAAAACTCCCGGATAGCCTAAACAGACAGGGCAAATATTAACATTGGGCTCCCTAATGTCTGGATCATTAGGACAGGAACAAAACATTTTAGATT
>CAYZRO010000020.1:0-8064 GCA_964480905.1 uncultured Candidatus Saccharibacteria bacterium | reverse complement strand
AACTTATAGGGGCAAAAAAACAGAATAAATAATATATTATTATTTAGCTTATATCAATAAAATATAAATAAAATTAAATGAATCTATGAGTAAAAAAGTTTCTGATTTTAAAGCCTTAAAATTAAAATTAGCCAGCCCTGAAGAAATTCTTTCCTGGTCTCACGGTGAAGTAACAAAGCCAGAAACTATTAATTACAGAACACAAAAACCAGAAAAAGATGGTTTATTTTGTGAACGCATTTTCGGCCCTACTAAAGATTGGGAATGTTATTGCGGAAAATACAAAAGAATACGATACAAAGGTATCGTTTGTGACAAATGCGGAGTGGAGGTAACCAAATCCAGCGTCCGTCGAGAAAGAATGGGCCATATAAAATTGGCTACGCCTGTCTGTCATATATGGTTTCTTCGTGGCATCCCATCAAAAATAGGCTTAATTTTAGATAAATCAGTTCAAGAGTTAGAAAAAGTTATCTATTTTGGCGCTTATATTATTACTAAAATAGACGAAGAAGCGCGTCAGAAAGCTCTAGAGGAAATTGATAAAGAATATAGGACAAAACTAAAAAGTTTAAGAAAAGAAAAAATCTCTGAAAAAGAAAAAAAAGCAAAAAGAAATCACTTAAAAGAGATAAAAGATGCAGCCAAAAACACATTAAATAATTTAAAAGCATTAGAAGTAATCTCAGAAATAGAATATCATCAATTAAGCTTAAAATACGGGCAAGTTTTTGAAGCAGGAACAGGAGCAGAATCAATAAGAAAAATATTAGAAAATATTAATTTAGAAGATTTAAAAAAAGAACTTGAAGAGAGAATTAAACATCAAAGATCTCTTTCTTTAAACAAAAAAAAGTTGTGGAAACGCTTAAAATTTGTTGAAGCAATGATTAAAGCTAAAATTAGACCGGAATGGATGATCCTAACTGTCTTGCCCGTTCTCCCGCCAGATCTTAGACCAATGGTCCACTTAGATGGAGACAGATATGCCACTTCTGACTTAAATGATCTCTATAGAAGAGTGATTAATAGAAACAACCGTTTAAAGAAATTAATTGAATTAAACGCTCCGGAAGTTATTTGCCGCAATGAAAAAAGAATGCTTCAAGAAGCTGTTGATGCCCTGATAGATAATTCTGCTCGTCACGGCCAAACAGCTATTGCGACTACCGGCCAAAGGAGGCAATTGAAATCTTTGGCTGATATGCTCAAGGGAAAACAAGGAAGATTCCGCCAAAATCTATTAGGTAAAAGAGTGGATTATTCTGGAAGATCGGTGATTGTCATCGGTCCCGAATTAAAACTCCATCAATGCGGTCTGCCTAAAAAGATGGCTTTAGAAATCTTTAAGCCATTTGTTATCTGTAAATTAATAGAAAAGGAATTGGCCCATAACATTAGGAATGCCGGACGCCTAATAGAATCTGAGACAGACGAAGTCTGGGAAGCTCTGGAAGAAGTCATTCAGAACCGCTATGTACTCCTCAACAGAGCGCCTACACTTCATAGATTAGGCATACAAGCTTTTCAGCCGTTACTCACAGAAGGAAAGGCTATCCAAATTCACCCCATGGTCTGCCGGGCTTTTAATGCTGATTTTGACGGCGATCAAATGGCTGTCCATCTGCCTTTAAGCAATGATGCTCAAAAAGAATCAAAGCAAATAATGCTTTCCTCAAAAAATTTACTTAAACCGGCAACTGGTGAACCTATTGCTATTCCTACTCAGGATATTATTTTAGGGGCGTATTGGATGACTGGCATTGAGGAAGGTTTGAAAGGCGAAGGAAAATTTTTTCAATCTCCCGAAGAGGCAATTTTGGCACTCCAGTTTAACGTTATAGAACTAAGAAGTAAAATTAAATTAAAAATAGACAACCAATTTATAGATACCTCTGCCGGACGCATAATTTTTAATCAAATACTCCCCAAAGAAATTGCTTTTGTTAACAAACAACTTAACAGAAAAACTTTACGTAAATTAGTAAGCGAAATTATTGAAAAATGCGGTCTGGAAAAAGCAGGAAAAGTTCTCGACCAAATAAAAAAACTGGGCTTTGAATATGCTACCTATTCAGGAATAAGTTTAGGTATGTGTGATTTCAACGTACCGCGAGAAAAAAAGAAATTAATAAATATGGCAGAAAAAGAAATAGAAACAATTCATAAGCAGTATCGAGAAGGTTTACTTTCAAGAGAAGAACGTCGAATAAAAATCATTGAAATATGGACAAGGCTTATTGAAAAAGTAGCGTCATTAATACCCAAATCATTAGATAAAAATGGACCGATAAAAGTTATCATGGATTCAGGCGCGCGAGGCAACTGGTCGCAAACTAATCAAATGAACGGCATGAAAGGACTAGTAGTTAATCCAGCGGGAGAAATTATAGAATTGCCAGTAAAAAGTTCATTTAAAGAAGGTTTCAATGTCTTGGAATACTTCATTTCTACTCATGGAGCCCGAAAAGGAACAGCTGATACTGCTCTAAGAACTTCTACTGCTGGTTATTTAACAAGACGATTAGTTGATGTTTGCCAAGATATCGTTGTCAAAGAAGAAAATTGTGGCGACACAAAAGGGATTGTCATTTATAGGGAAGACGGAGAGGAATTGAATCAAGGTTTAAGTTCAAGGATTATCGGTCGTTTTCTTTTAGAAAATATCAAAGATAAAAAAGGCAAAATAATTATCAAAAAAGATACACTGATTGACAAAGAAATAGCGGCAAAAATAGATGAAATGAACATAGATAAAGTAAGAGTTCGTTCGGTGGTTAACTGTAAAACCCCCTTTGGCGTCTGCCAAAAATGTTATGGCTATGATTTAGGCTCAAATGAATTAGTAAAATTAGGAGAAGCGGTAGGCATTGTCACTGCCCAATCTATTGGTGAACCAGGCACCCAATTAACAATGAGAACATTTCATACAGGTGGAATAGCAGGCAAAGGAGATATAACTCAAGGCTTGCCTCGAGTGGAAGAAATCTTTGAATGTCGAATGCCTAAAGGTAAAGCAGTTGTCTCTGAAACAGACGGTCAGGTAATATCAATAGAAACAAAAAAGAATCAAAAAATTATTAAAATTAAATCAAGCCTAAAACGAAATCACAAAGAAAAAAAGGCTAATTTAATTAAGAAGTACATTGTTCATCCCAAAGCAACAGTGCTTGTAGAAAAAGGCGATTTAGTCACTCAAGGCCAGCAACTTACTGACGGTCATATAGATCTTAAAGAACTTTTCCGTTTAGCCGGCGCCGAAACTGTCCAAAGGTATATCATAAAAGAAGTAAGAACTATTTATTCATCACAGGGCGAATCCATTGATGATAAATATATTGAAATGATTATTAGACAAATGTTTTCTAGACTCCGCATTAAAGATCCTGGAGATAGCGATTTTCTAATCGGCGAAATAGTAGAAAAAGGACGATTCAATCTAGTAAATGAAGAATTAAAACAAAAAGGAAAAAGAACAGCCAAAGCTCAACAACTCATTTTAGGAATAAGTAAAGTGGCTTTGACAACAGAAAGTTTCCTTTCAGCCGCTTCATTTCAAGAGACAGCAAGAGTGCTTATTGATGCAGCAATCCAAGGCAAAATAGATCCTTTACGCGGCTTAAAAGAGAATGTAGTCATAGGCAAACTTATTCCGGCTGGTACAGGGTTTAGAAAATAACCAGAGTTTTTTCTAACATATCCTAAAAATAAAAATCTGACATGAAGGCCAAAAAAGAAAAGATACATTTCATAGGCATCGGTGGGATAGGCATTAGCGCTTTAGCTAAATATTATCTAAGCCACAATAATATTATTAGTGGATCAGATATTAACGAATCGCCAATCATAGAAGAATTAAGAAAAAAAGGAGCGACAATTTCTATCGGACCTCATAAATCTAAAAATTTACCGGACGATACTGATCGAGTTATCTATACCCCAGCTATCTCATTAAAAAACCCAGAAATTAAAAAAGCTAAAAAATTAAACTGCCTCATTCAATCCTATCCTCAAGCTCTAGGAGAATTAACTAAAAAGCATTTTACTATCGCTGTAGCTGGCACCCATGGTAAGAGCACAACAACTGCTTTAATCGGTCTTATCTTGGAAAAAGCCAATTATGATCCACTGGTAATTGTAGGCACCAAAGTAAAAGAATGGGGGAATAGCAATATTAGACTAAATAAAGAAAAAAAGGGTAAAAATATCTTAGTTATTGAAGCCGATGAATGGCAAGCTTCTTTTTTAAATTATTGGCCGGATATCATTGTTTTAACTAACATAGAAGAAGAACATTTAGATTATTACAAAAATCTTAAAGAAATTTTAGAAACATTTAAATCGTTTATTAATCATTTGCCTCACCAAGGAATTTTGATAGCAAATTTAGATGACCATAATATAAAATATCTAATCAAAAATATAACTCTAAAAAAAATATACGGTTATAAATATAGAGATAAATTAGTTGCTGAATTAAAAAAATATATGCAAATCCCCGGCCGCCACAACATCTATAATGCCTTAGCCGCCTCTAAAACAGCACAAATAATGGGCATTGAAAAAGATATAATTTTCAAAGTTTTAAAAAAATTCCATGGCGTCTGGAGAAGATTAGAGGAACACATTGTTTATTTAAATAAGAAATATTCTAAAAAAATAATTGTTTTTTACGATTATGCTCACCATCCAACTGAAATAAAAGCAGGAATCCAAGCTGTAAAAGAAAAATATCCAAATAAAAAAATTTGGATCGTTTTTCAACCTCACCAATATTCTCGTACTTTTAAATTATTTAAAAAATTCACCACCGTTTTTGATAAAGCCGAAAAAATTATTATTCTGCCTATTTTCAGTGTTGTCGGTAGAGAAGATAAAAATATTATGAAAAAAATTAACGCCCAGATGCTAGTACAAGCGATACAAAAAAGGAAAAAATTTTGTCAATTTATTCCCTCAATACAAAAAGCCAAAACTTATCTTCTAAAAAATTTAAGCAGTGATGATATAGTTTTAATTATGGGAGCGGGGGATATCTGGAAACTCCGTTTTTAATTTTAATTAATGAAAGTTATCCACACTTTAAAAATATTTATTAAATAAGTTAAAATATAATAAAATAATAGAAATTTAGAAAACTATATAAATTAAAGGCAAGGTATATATAGTAATGGCTCATTTCAAGATCTATTACTAATATATCTAGTCAAATCAAATATGTTTTGGATTTATTTTATAATTGTTGTTATCGTTATAGTCGGTTTAATATATTATCTTAGAGGAAAAAAGGGTAAAGCTGAAATAAAAGAAAGTCAACAATTTGAAGAATCAAGCTCCCAAATTTCAGTTAACGAAGAACCTTCTGAACCAAAAGAAGAATCTAAAGAAGAATCCTCTGAAGAAAAATCAGAAATGTAAAATTAAACAAAAAATAGCTAAAAACCGCCTAAATAAATTTTAGGCGGTTTTTGAAATTTATCATTTTAAGACACAATAAAATATGATAAAATTAATTTATGAAAAGAAAAAAAATTAGCCAGTGGCCACAAGTTTTTATCATAATTCTTAACTGGAATAATTGGAGCGATACTTTGAAATGTCTAAATTCTTTAAAAAAAATCGACTATCCTCGCTGTGAAATTATTGTTGTCGACAATGGTTCCAAAAAGAAATTAAAAATTAAATCTAATTCGTTTAAACAACCGATTATTCAAATTTTTAACCGTAAAAATTTAGGTTTTGCCGAAGGAAATAATATCGGAATTCGCTATGCTTTAAAGAGCAAAGCTGATTATGTTCTTTTGCTTAATAATGATACTTTAATAGAAAAAAACTTCTTAAAAGAATTGGTATTGCAAGCTGAATCGGATCCTAAAATTGGCATGATTGGACCAAAAATTTACTTTTTAGATTCCTTAAATAAAAAAAAGAAGAAAATATGGTTTGCTGGCGGAAAACTAACTCGTTCTTTATTTAATCAAATAATTATGACTGGATACGGAGAATTTGATTACGGACAATACAATAAAATACAAAAAGTTGATTATATTACGGGCTGCTGTCTTTTAGTCAAAAAGCAAGTTATAGAAAGAATAGGACTTCTGGACAAAAAATATTTTCTCTATTATGAAGATGTTGATTGGTCGCTACGAGCTCAGAAAGCCGGCTTCAAATGCATATATGACCCGCAAGCTAAAATTTGGCACAAGGGTTCAGCCACCAGCAGAGAAGGCTCTTTTGACTATATTTATTATCACATTCGTAATGCTTTATTGTGCAGATGGAAAAATGGGTCACTTTTAGACAAAATGTTTGTTATTGGACAAAGCCTTTGGTTTTTAAAAAAACAATTTATTAAAATGATTGTCTTGCCTAAACAATCATTATGGAGTAAGGCTATCATAAAAGGCATATTAGATTTTTATCAGAAAAAATTTGGAGAACTAAATAAATTATGATTATCGGGATTGATGGACGATCATTGGAAAATCAAAGAACAGGCGCTGGAAGATACCTTTTTAATTTGCTTCAACAATGGAAAGATATTGCTCCTAAAGATAGGGTTTATTTTATTATTTATTTCAAAGATAATATTCCCAACGATCTACCAAAAAGAGATCATTTCAGAATGAAAATCCTCCAAAGCCCGTTTCATTTAAAAAGCAATCTTTTATTCACGCATTATCTATTGCCTAAGGCAGCGATGAAGGATAAAATTGATATATTATTTTGCCCGGCTTATATCGCTCCTGTTTTTTATCAAGGGGAAATAGCTTTAACTTTACATGATATAATTTATGAAGCCAGGCCTTCTGAATACAGCTGGTCTAGTTATTTTGATAAAATTTTCCTTAAATGGGTATCAAAAAAATCTGCCCGAAAAGCCTCAATAATCTTTACTGTTTCTAATTTTTCCCAACAGGAGATTATTAAATACTACCAAGCACCAAAAAATAAAATATTTAAAACATACCTTGGCGTTGATCCAAATTTTTATCCCTTAAATAAAAAAAGGGCTTTTGAAAGGATAAAAGACAAATACGGATTAAAAAAACAATTCATATTATATGTTGGTTCAATTTTTAATCGTCGACATTTACCAGAAATAATTCAAGCCTTTTATGAGCTTGCCCCTAAAATTCCAGATTATCAATTTTTAATAATTGGCAAAAATCATACAAAACCTAAAATTAATATTGACAGTTTAATAGAAAGTATAAATAACCGATTAAAGCGAAAAGCAATTTTAAGGATTGATTATGTAAAAAATGATCTAAACTATATTTATAACGCTGCCGACCTCTTTATTTGGATTTCTGACTATGAAGGGTTTGGATTACCACCTTTAGAAGCAATGGCTTGCGGCATTCCAGTAATTACCAGCAACTATCCGCCAACGAGAGAAATTTTCGACCAAGCTGTTCTAATAGTAAATAATATAACTGACATTAAGCAAATAAAAAAAGCAATTTGGCTATTGTTAACAAATCAAAAACTAAGAAAAAAGTTAATAAACAAGGGCCTATCAAGAAGTAAAAATTTTTCTTGGTCAAATTGCGCTAAAAAAACGCTTGAGATTTTAATAAAATCTAAAAACATCTCTCTATGAAAGATATTTTCTATGACAGGATCAAAGATTAACTCTCTCAATTTAATTGTTGTTCTAGAATTCGTTATTACTTTTCTTACAGCCATAGCAATATTGCCTAGAGAAGTTATATTATTTCTCACTGCTTTAATATGCTTTTTTATTATCTTCCAGCCCTTAAAGGAAAGCCTGGTTGTTTGCACTGTTTCAATCCCTCTTTATAGCGCCCTCCCTTTTACCGATAATTTTGATTATATGGCTAATTGGCGCATAATTGTCTGTTTATTGTTTTTAAAATTTTTGGGAGAGAAATTTATTTATCCTTATTATAAAAAAACCAAAATAAAAATATTTAGCAAAAAAAGCCTAATAGAATTGCTAAAAAATTTTTTTCAGAAAACTTTCAATGATAAAATAGATTATTTTATTCTTGTTTTTTTTATAATTTCTCTAATTTCATTTTTTAATGCTTACGC
>CAYZRO010000019.1:0-8078 GCA_964480905.1 uncultured Candidatus Saccharibacteria bacterium | reverse complement strand
ATACCTTCCTCCTTTTTTTATCAATTTTTTAAAGTACTAAATTGATTTATATAAGAAAAATAAATATTAGTCAATAACAACTGGTGAGGATGTATGCATATGACGGTTTTTACTGAAACCGGTATAGTTTCGGCATGCAAAAGAAAACATAAATGCAATAAATAAATTTATCCAAAAATGTCCCTGCTAGGACTCGAACCTAGAACCTGCTGGTCCGAAGCCAGCCGCTCTATCCAATTGAGCTACAGGGACTTATTTATTAAACGCTGTCTTTTACTTCTTTACCAACAAACCAATGCCACCAAGATTTATTAAGCATTTTATTTAATTTATCTTCTAACGAACTAAGCCAAATAAAAATATGCTTAAAAAGAGGATCGTAGGAAAAAGCTCGACCGCCTCTTAAATGTCTTAAACTGTTGATCGCTATTGTCTGAATCCGTAGATATCTTTTATTTAATGCTAATCCTTCGGCATGTCTTTGCAAAAGCACATCTCTTAGTTCTCTTTGGTCTTTATAGCTTTCTTCATAACGCGCTTCTAATAAACGACTAAACCTATAACGGAAATATCCGCTTAAAATGTTTTTTTTAAAATAACTGCGGAATAATTGCGGAATTATCTTTTCCACCTTTCGCCAAAATGTCTTTTCTTTATAATTCTTTTCATTCAACAAATCTTCTAAAATAAAATTTAAAAGGACTATACCAGACAAATGCAATTCTCCTAAAACACGCTTTTGTTCTTCTGGGGACTGCGATTGGAATTTAATCAAACGCCTAACTTCTTCATCTCCAAAAATTAAATTAACAGATTTTAAAACACATTTAACTAAACGACGAGCAATCGCTTCAGGCGAGAAATATTTGTTAAAAACTAAGTTCAAAAACATTGTCATTTAATTCACTCGTTAATTTAACAAAATTATCTCAAAAAATCAACAAAAAACTAAAATAATATACGATACGCCAATTCTCTTATCTTGCTTATTAATAAAAATATCTTGCTTTTTTATTATTTTTTGCTACAATCAAAGTTAACAAACTTTAATAAAATCAATTCCATGCTTTAATGTACTTTAAAAAGGAGGAAGACAAAAATGGCAAAACAATCAAAAAAAGAAAAAGAAGTTAATAATGAACATGGGCCAGAGCATATCAAAAAAATCATTAACAGAACATTTTTTGGAAACACTAATGAAGAACAATTTAACCCCACAGAAATAGAAATATCTACAGAAATGCTATTCTTAAAATCTAAAGAAAGTTTGCCCGATGATTGCCCGATAAAACATAATGACTTATTACCAATCCAAGCTATACCTTATATTATTAAAATATTGAACAATCGGAAAAAAAATAATGAATTAGAAAAACATGAATCAGAAAAAATAAGAAAAATCATATGCCAAAATTGTCATTTACAATGTCATCATAAAGCTGAAAACTAAATATTGATAAAAGTCTTTAAGTTAAACTTAAAGACTTTTTTATTGAAACAAAAGGATTATCTTTAATATAAAAACGCCAAGGCTTAGAAGCATCAGAACCGGCATAATCAATGCCTATTCTTACATCAGTAACAATCTGACTTTTTGATAAACAGCTCCATTCTTTATTTTTTTGAAAATTTGACTCAGGATCTTCTATCCAAATTTTTTGACTATTAACTAAATCCACTCCATAACACTTCCGGTCAAAACCCAAAGCCTGACATAATTTGCCCGGTCCATTCGTTAAATTTTTAACATCATAAGTTTTTCTTCTTCTCTGCATCTCTGTAATTCCCTCTAAAGGCTCTAAGGCTCGAATTAAAATACATTCTGGCTTGCCTGCTTGAGCAGTCGAAATATTAAACTGCCAGTATATTCCATAAACTAAATAAATATAAACATGACCTCCTATTAAATATTCGGCTCTATTACGATTAGTTATCTTGCCTTGATAAGCATGAGAAGCCTTATCATCAGGCCCTATATAAGCTTCTACTTCAACAATCTTTCCAGCCAATCTTTTATGATTCAGCCGATGGACCAAAACTTTACCCAAAATTTCTTTAGCTATTTTTAGAGTTGGCTGACAATAAAATCTTCTTGGTAATCTTTCAGCCATATTTTCATCTCTATATTAAGTTTAAAAATATTGTTAACTAAGTCAGAATATTTTAAAATAATTATAGCAATAAAAAAGCATCATTCAAATTATAAGAATTAAATTATGCCAATAGAAAAATCGGCTGGCGGAATAATTTTCAGAAAAGAAAAAAACAAAAGAAAATATCTTCTTTTGCATTACGCCCTCGGTCACTGGGATTTTCCTAAAGGTCATATTGAAAATGGAGAATCACCGAAAGAAACAGCCCAAAGAGAAATTCAGGAAGAAACAAGCCTTAAAAATTTACAATTTATATCCGGCTTTAAAGAACAAATAAAATATTTTTATAAAAAAGAAAAAAAGACATTTTTGAAAATCGTTATTTTTTTCTTAATTCAAACTACCGAAAAAAAAGTAAAAATTTCTTGGGAGCATACTGGATACAAATGGTTGCCTTATCAGCAAGCCCTTAAACAATTAACCTTTGAAAATGCTAAAGAACTCCTCAAAAAAGCTAACAAATTCATTTCAAAAAAACGTTTACCATATAGTTAAAAATATCCCAAAAGGAAAAGTAATGACCTATCGGCAAGTAGCTGAAGCCGCTGGTTCGCCCTTTGCTTGGAGGGCAATAGGCAATATTCTTAATAAAAATCAAAGTTCAAAAATCCCCTGCCATAGAGTAATCAAATCTAATGGCCTAATAGGCGGTTATAAATATGGCCAAAAAAGAAAAATCAAATTGTTAAAAAATGAAGGGATAAAAATTAAAAGCAATAAAATAATAAATAAAGCTTACATTTTTAAAAATTATTAAAAATGTTAAAATTAAAAAATGATTTATAGAATTGGAAAATTGATTTTATTAACGGGTCTAGCCGTTTTGGCAATCCTTGCTTTAAAACAAGGAAAAAATTTCTCTTTGAAAAATACTTTTTTTCAATCTCAATCAGACAAACAACAAGCTCTAAACTTACCCATAAGTCAAACAGAAGAACTTGAAAAGCAAGGAATTAAAGTAATTGACAACCGCTTTTTGATTAAGGGAAATTTCCCTCAAGATAAATTAAAAGCTGTAATTAATGACTTAAAAGACGGAATAATTGACAGAACAGATTTAATCCAATACACTCCGGAAGCAACAAGCCAAGAATTAGTTTCTTTGCAATCTCTAACAGAATCTGACCAGAAAACAAATGAAAATAATACAAACACATGCCCATACTGCCAAAATAATAACTCTAATAATTCTAACTCGACTAATAACAATTCAGGCTCAGGAGACAATTATGGCGACACTTATTGCCCTTTAAATAAGGTTTTATCCGGCCAATGCGGCGGCGACAAAAATCAACGAGACAAATACAGACATGTCTCGTGCAAAAGCAAGGTTAGTCTGGCTTATTATGAAGATTGCAACTATGGCAATAAACCAAAAATAGTTAATGACCCGCGTGACTATACAGATGCCTGCCATAGTATTGATTATGGAAACTGCAACTGCGGATGTATCGTTATGAGTTTAGGCGATAACTGTGGGCCTGTTTTAACTTGCATGCGTTTAATAGGAAATATATGCGTGGCCATGCCTCATAGTTGCGAACAATGTTGCGCTGGCGGCGCCTGGCTTTATGACGAAGAAACAGGCGGCTGTGCTTGTCAATGGTAAATAATATGAAAAAAAATTCTAAACTTAATTTTATTAAGGAAAAAACTAAAAAAAACTGGTCAAAATTTAAAAAACAATATATTATTGCCTTTTTTGTTATTGTTTTTCTCGTTGGAGCGACAATTGGCTATTATTACGCTAAAAACCAACAAAGAAACTTTGATCATTCTGAAGAAAATATCTATGTTGATTTTTTAAGTGAAATTTACAATAAAATTTTAAATATATATTGGGAAAATTTAAGCGAAGCAGAACTTGTTCGTTTTTTTAAAAATCAAGCCGAAAGCATTATGAAAACACAATACCGCCTTGTCTCTGACGATCAAACAGGCTTAAAAATATTCTTAACTGAAATAATTAAAGAATTAAATGATAATAAAAAGAAAGAATTTACTGTTAAATTAGCAAATTTAGTCCTTCATAATTTAAAACCAATCGGTCGCAATAAAATTTTTAATCAACAAGGAAAACAGGAACTAGAGAATTTAGTCAAAAATATAAATCCTCAAAATAATTTATATGCTGTACTTGGCCTAAATAAAGATGCATCTGAAAAAGACATCAAAGCATCGTATCAAAAACAAATGACTAAACTAAAATCATTGCCTGATAATTCGCCAAAAAAGCAAAAAAAACTTCAACAAATTAATTATGCTTACAATGTTCTTTCGCATTCTGAAAAAAAACAAAAATATGATCAAGCCAAAGAAGAACCAACAGTATTTTCAAAAATTTTTCAACCAAACTTGTTTTATATTTATATAAAAAGATTTTCACCGACAACTCTCAATGAATTTATCCAAAATGCTGACAAAACTAAAAACCAGACAAAACTTGACACTCTTGTTCTTGATTTAAGGGGAAATATCGGCGGCTCAATAAACTTACTTCCTTACTTCTTAGGTCCTTTTATTGGTCAAAATCAATATGCTTATGAAATGTTCCATAAAGACACATATGTTCCTTTTAAAACAAAAATTGGCTGGCTCCCCAGCTTGATTAAATATAAAAGAGTAGTTATTTTAATAGATGGACAAACTCAATCAACTGCTGAATTAATGACCGCTGTCTTAAAAAAATATAATGTTGGTGTATTGGTCGGAACAACCACTAAAGGATGGGGTACAGTAGAAAAAATTATCAAACTTGAACATCAAATAGACAAGGAAAATGAATATTCTTTGGTTTTAGTGGAAAATCTAACTTTACGTGACGACAATAAACCTATCGAAGGCAATGGAGTAGAACCAACCATAAATATCAAAACGGCAAACTGGCAACAACAATTCAATCATTATTTCTATGATCCTCAATTAACTGAGTTAATTGAAAAAATGCTCCAGAAAAAACCTCTGGAAATTATCACTTTACCTCTATAAAATAATAGAATAAAATAGACAATTAAAATCCGGTTAAATTACCGATTTTAACAATAATCTCTCTTGTCCGCGGTCTTTCATCAAAATCAACTAAAACAATTTGCTGCCATGTCCCTAACTGCATTTTTCCTTTTTCAATAGGAATTGCTAAATCGGGACCAATAAAAGCGCTTTTTATATGGGCGGCGCCATTTTTATCACCCCACCTTAAATGGTGTCTATAATCGGCTGACTCAGGAGCAATACCTTCAAAAACTTGTTTCAAATCCTCCAAAAGACCTGACTCATATTCCATGGTTGTTAAAACAGCGGTTGAACCTCTAACGAATAAAAAAACCATCCCATCTTCCACGCCTGATTTTTTAACTATATTATTAATTCTCTTAGTCAAATCTACAAAATCATAATGGCCTTTTGTCTCTACCTGAATTTTCATATTTTCTTTATAAAACTCATTAACTATATTACCTACTTTTTTAAAGATTCTAAAAATTTCAAAATATCAGAATAAGAAAGGTATTTCTCTAAACGTTTGAGAATTTTTTCTTTTTCTTTCTGGTCACCAGCTAAAAAATAACTCATTTTTAATTTCTTAATTTTTTCTCTTCTTTTTCTTCGCTTTTTAATTTCAAATTGTCTCCTTTTACGGTTAATTTTGCTCATTGTTCTCAATAAAACCTCCTTAAATAATTGCCAACTAAAATCGTTATTAAAGGATTTTAGTGCCAGCCGGCACTTCTTTTTCCGGCTTTAAAAATACCGGTTGACCGGCATCATCAGCGGCCAAAAGCATACCATTGCTTTCTAAACCGAAAATTAATTTTGGCTCTAAATTTGCCACAACAACAATTTCTTGATTAACTAAATCCTCTGGCTGATAATTTTTGCCTATACCGGCTATTATCTGTCTTTTTTCAGAACCTAAATCCACAATTAATTTCAAAAGTTTATCTGAACCATCAACCCTTCCCGCTTCGATTATCTTTCCTATCTTTAATTTAATTTTTTGAAAATCTTCTAAACTTATAGAGCTCATAGTTTTATAAATTAAAAAATTACTGGCAATCCTGAGGACAACTTTCTTTAGTCTCTGAGCAAGGACAACCAACGGCTTGGCAAACTATTGACTGACAAACTCCGTCGCCGCAAAGATCTCGACAGGACTTATTTCTCTTTAAAGATTGCTTTATCGCTTTTCTTAAATCATCATTACACTCCTTCTCTGTTTTAAAAGTTTTCAAACCTTTATACATATATAGCCCGCAAAATCTTTTCTGTCGGCAATATCTGTGAGTATCATCATAGAACCAAAAAAGCTGGCAAAAAACAGAATGTCTATTAACGCCCTTAATACACTTAAAATTAATCGGGCATCCCTTAGCGTCTTTCTCAACAACAATTCGCCCATCTAAACAAAAATTACTATCTGGCTTCTTTATAACCGGACATTTTATTGTTCTATCTTTCTCAACATTTTGTTGAATATTTCTTAAAACCTTAATTCTTGCTTTTTGTATTTTATCTTTAATTGCATTCGTTTTTGGTAAACTGGCCTTTAAATCTTCTAAAATTTCTAATTGCTTCTCTCTATTTCCAGAAATTCTATTTATATATTTATCAAATTTCTCTTGATCTTCGGGAGACATCTTCTCTAAATTATTTTTCAACCTTCTTAAAGTATTCTCTTCAACTTCTTCTATTACTTTCTTTGATTGTTCCGGCGTTTTGTCCTTAAGAAGCTTTAAAATTTCTAAAGACTTAATATGTTTAAATTTACTACCCTTTTGATTATTCAAAACTTTTTCAATTTTTCTCGCTAACCTATCCTTTCTATTTTCTAATTTTGTCATTACTTGGCTAAATTTCTCTAAATGCCTTTCTCTAACGGTTTTGATATTTTGAAAAATATCTTTAGGCACTTGACTTTCCAATCTTTCCAAAATCTTCTCATGGAGGAACTGATGTTTAATAAATTTATCTAAGAATCTACTTATTTTTGGATTATCTGCTGATTTCTCCTTGATTTTATCAACTGACTTATCAATGCTATCTATCTCATCTTGATAACTTTGTAAGGATTTTTTTATCACCGAGTCTTTAACGCCTTTTTGAATTAATTTTTTGACCTCAAAAAGTCTTTCATTGGCGAATCTTTCTTTTAACTCAATTTTTTTAACAGGATCAAAAGCAAAAAAATACTGAATTGACCGTTTCCAATTTTTTAAAAAATAAAATGGATTATCAGGCAAAAACTTTGGCTCATTAATATCCAAATCGTCAATATCCACATTTTCATCTAAAGCTAATTCTTGATTCAATTGACTGTCTGTTTGTCCCGCTGCTGTTTGCTCTGTCGCAGAATAAGAATCTGCGTCGGAACTTTCAGCATACACTCTTTGAACGCTAAAAAACAAACTAAAAACAAAAAATACTATCAACAACATTAAAAAATAAGGTTTTAATAAACGATAAATAGAAAACATATGTTTAATTGCATAACTGCATTAAATCATATTTTATATAATTTTATATAAAATTTTTTACGACCTTTATATTATAAAATTTTATTAAATCTTAAAGTCAGAAAATTGAGACATATTTCGTGCGATCCTCATCTGAATTTCTTTTATAGCTTTATTTAAACAATCTTTGATAATTTTCTCCTGTTCCTCTATCGTTAAATCAGCATTCAGCTTAACAAGCTCTACTTCCATCTTTCCATTAATTATTACCTTTATTCCCTTATCTTCTATTTCAATTTTTTCTTCTTTTAATTGCTGACTTAATTGCCGTAATTCCTTTAATTTTT
This sequence comes from uncultured Candidatus Saccharibacteria bacterium, assembly GCA_964480905.1. GTDB lineage: Bacteria > Patescibacteriota > Minisyncoccia > Portnoybacterales > JAGGTM01 > CAYZRO01. The sequence goes on along the minus strand of CAYZRO010000019.1, from coordinate 128 downwards.
TTAATTTATCCAGCATTATTTATCTCTGATTCTATTAAAGATCCAAATAATAGAACCAGCAAAATTAAATATACTTCTCTATATTTTATTTTAACCCAAAATTAAATTCAAACCAAATAGTTTTCTTA
>CAYZRO010000018.1:0-8278 GCA_964480905.1 uncultured Candidatus Saccharibacteria bacterium | reverse complement strand
TAAAGTGATTTCTCCTGGCTTAGGAAAAGTTCCGCCGCCGACTAAAGAAACGGCTGAGGCTGTATGATGGGGCTGACGAAAAGGACGGCAGTTTATCAATGCCTGATTATCTGCCAGCAAGCCGGCAACGCTATAAATTTTCGTTACCTCTAAAGATTCTTCTAAGCCCATATCTGGCAAAATAGAAGGAACAGCTTTTGCCAACAAAGTTTTACCTGAACCAGGAGGACCAACCATTAAAAGATTATGCCCGCCGGCAGCAGCAATTTCTATTGCTCTTTTAGCCATCTCTTGTCCTTTTATATAAGCAAAATCATAATCATAAATTCTTGCCGGCTGATAAATATCGTCTAAAGGTTTTATTGAAAAAGCAGAAATCAAGCTTCTTCCTTCCAAATGACTAATAAGCTGTTTTAATGTTTTAACTGGAATAACCTCCAAACCATCAACTAAACTGGCCTCTGCAGCATTAGTTTCAGGCAGAAAAAGCGTTTTAAAACCATATTGCTTTGCCATCAAAGCAATAGATAATGCGCCATTTATTCTTCTAACTTTTCCCTCTAAAGAAAGTTCACCAACAAATATCTGCTGTTCAAGATTCTTTAGAGAAATTTGGCCAGAAGCGATAAGATAGCCAATAGCAATGGGCAAGTCATAAGCCGGACCCTCTTTTTTTAAGTCAGCCGGAGCCAAACTAACAATTATTCGGCGACCGGTACGACGAGGAGGAACAGCGCCAGTATTTTTAATAGCGGCAGAAACTCGTTCTTTAGCCTCTTCAATAGCTTTATCAGGCAAACCAACGATATTAAAACAATAAAGCCCAGAAGATAAATCAACCTCTACTTCAATAGGTTGACTATCCAAACCAATAACAGCAGCTGAAAAAATTTTAGAAGCCATAAAAATAAAATGACCTCCTGAATTAAAAGGTCATTCATTTATTTCTTCAAATTAAAGATAAATATAAATATTTACTCACAATCATATCAGAAATTTTTCTTATATCTCTGATATACGCTATCACCCTATTTTTTAAAACATTTCAAACAAAGTCTTGCTTCAGGATAAACCTCAAGGCGTTTCAAACTAATTGGCTGGCCGCATCTTTCGCAAAATCCGTATTTGCCTTTTTTTATTTTCTCCAAAGCATCCTCAATATCTTTTAATCGCAATTCTAAAGTATGTTCAACCGGCAAAAGGCTTTCATAACGCTCAACTTCATTAATATTTTCATCTTGCTCAGAACGATGAAAGCCAAATAAAGGAAAAATTGTCCGCCAATTGCCGCGGATTTTTTTATCCTGCTTGGCAAAACCTTTTAATTCTTTTATAATCTGTTTCTTTTCTTTCTCTAAAAGTTTTTTAAAATGTTTTAACTGCTTTTTATTCATTTTTATTATTCTTTATTCTTAACTATTTTGCTGACTTAATAATCTGTCTATTAATTGATACATGCTTTCTTTAGAAGTGCTAATCAGCAAATAATTTTTTTCTGGCAATAAAGCATAATCAATACTAACATCAGGATCGGGAAAATTCATATATCTGATTTTAATGCCCCGGTATATATTATCCTGAAATGACCGAGTAGCTGCCTGACCAAAAGATAAATGTCTAATGAGAGGATTAAGGTCAGAAATCATTCCTTCATCTTCCCAAACCAACAATTGTTCTCTGGCAAGACCTAAATTATCTACAGCTATTACCAATCCCAAACGTTTTCCTCCATTCTGGTTATAAATAAATAAACTATAATCATCTTTAAGAGAACTTAAAGGAATTTTATTGATACCTATTTTCTTAAAAGTTTCATCTAATGAAAGCCAATCTATTTTTTCCTGCCTGCCGACTCGATAAAATTTTTGAAACAAAACACGATTAAAAGTACCAGAAGGCTGAGAAGTTTTTAACAAATCAGCCAAAGCAGGGGAATCTGGTTTTTCGTTATACTGTTCATCCAAGGAAATAATAAAATCTTTTTCTACGGCAACTAAAGATTGAGGCAAAATAGGCGGCTGGGCAGGAATAATCCGAATAAAATGCGTCCAAAAGAAATAAAAAGAAACGCCAAAAATAACAATCAAAGAAAGAAAGCTAATAATGATTTTTTTCCAGTTTCTCTTTGTGTCCTTGCTCTTATAAGTAGCAAAAAGAGGTTTTTCTCTAAATTTTGATGGTTTAAAAGTTGGCTTAATTGCTGATTTTTTCTCAATTTCCTTTGGCATCGATGGAGGGGTTTTTTCTAAAGGCTTATTTTTTTCTTTTTCTGGCTTTCTTTCCTCAGAGGTTTCTATTGGCAAATTAGAGGGCGGATTCTTGGTACGAAAAGTTGAATCTATTGAAGGACGATTAAAAAGCTTTTGTCTGTCTTGTAAATAATCAGAGGAAGAAGGGCGAGGAGGAATTGGCCGAATAATGCTTTCTCCCTTTATATCTTCAGGCTCCTTTTGTCCTTTTTTAACCGAATTATTTGTTAGATGCTTATTAACTTCTTTCTCTGCCTGATTATCGCTATCCTTTAGAACTTTTGACTGTGGGGAAGATTTTTTTATTCTTTCTAAATCGTTTGCCATTGTTCTGATATTCTCTAAATCAGAATTATCAGATTGAGGCTTTAAGTCCATAAAATTTATTGGAAAAGAGACAATTTATAATCCAACAAGTTTCTAAAACTTCGTTAGAAAGTTAAAATGTCTCTTTCTGAAAACTTATTTTGTTAAAAAAGTATTATCTTATTATTATTTTACTATATTATAAAAAGTTTGAACAGATAATCATTTTCTAAAAGAACGGTTTTTTCTATATATTTTTCTTTTTTTGTCTTTAATCTCTTGTTTCAAAGTTAAATTTATCCGGCCCTGTTCATCAATATTTTTTACTTTTACTGGAATAATATCGCCGATTTTAACAACATCAGAAACCTTTCTAATTCGATAAGGGGCTAATTCAGAAATATGAACCAAACCTGTCTGACCGGGCAAAATCTCTACCATCGCGCCAAAATCTAAAATTCTTACTACTTTACCTTGAAAGACTTCGCCAATTTTTACCTCACGGGTCAAATTCTTAATCCAATCCAGAGCTTTTTGAGCCGCTGCTTGATTCTCAGAGGTGACAAAAATTAAACCAGAATCCTCAATATCAATAGACACACCCGTCTCTTCAATAATTGCATTAATAGTCTTACCAGAAGGGCCAATTACATCGCGAATTCTCTCTGGATTAATTTGTAATGTATAAATACGGGGAGCATAAGGCGAAAGTTCAGGCCGAGGTTTATCAATAACTTTTTCCATCTCTTTTAAAATTAAAAGCCGTGCCTGACGAGCTTGCTTAAAGGCATCGGATAAAATCTTTATTGAAACACCTTCAATTTTAACATCCATTTGCAAAGCTGTGATGCCTTGACGAGTACCAGCCACTTTCAAATCCATATCGCCATAATGATCTTCTGGGCCTTGAATATCGGTTAAAATCTTATAATTTCCTTGATGATCAGTCATTAAACCCATGGCAATCCCTGCTATATGACTTTTAATCGGCACGCCAGCATCCATTAAAGCTAAAGAAGAACCGCAAACAGAAGCCATTGAAGATGAACCGTTTGAAGAAAGTGTTTCAGAAACAATCCTAATAGTATAGGGAAATTTATCTTTGGAAGGAATTAAATAACAAAGCGCTTTCTCAGCCAAAGCCCCATGACCGATCTCCCGACGTCCCGGACCTGAAATCCGACCAATCTCGCCAACAGAATAAGGCGGAAAATTATAGTGGTGCATAAATCTTTTCTTGCCTTCCAGCTCCATCTGATCCAACCATTGCTCAGTACCCGGCGAGCCTAAAGTCAAAATTGAAAGAACTTGGGTGGCTCCGCGTTGAAATAACCCTGAACCATGCGTTCGAGGCAAAATACCGACTTGGCATTTTATTTCTCTGATTTGATCCAATCTCCTTCCGTCGGGCCTCTTTTCTTTCGCTAAAATATTTTTATGGACAATGCTGTCTATCTCTTCCTCAAAAAAATCAAAAGCCTGACTAACATCAAAATCATCGCCAAATTTATCTTTTAAATACAAACCTAATTCCTTTTTCAAATCATTCACAGCCTCCATACGCTCAATCTTATCCGGCTGATAAAGCAATTTTTCTAAACGAGAAGATAAAAATTGCTTGATTATAGAAACTAATTCGTTATCAATCTGAGGAATGTCTAACTGAATTTTTGATGGTTGATAATACTTAACAATAGAATTTTGAAACTCAACTATTTTTTCTAAGTACTTTTGGGCAAATTGAATAGCTGAAATCATCTCCGGCTCAGGAACTTCCTTAAAACCGCCTTCAAGCATGTTAATTTTATCTTTAGTCCCAGCGACTACCAAATCAAAACCATTTTCTTCCCTCAAAGAATAACCGGGGTTAATTAACCACTGATTATTCTTTCGACCAACCCTAACAGCCGCTATGGGACCAGACCAAGGAATATTAGAAATCATTAAAGCTGTTGAAGCGCCTATTAAAGCAGGAATATCAGGATCATTTTCCCCATCAAAAGAGAGAACTGTAGCAATCACTTGCACTTCATTTCTCATTCGCTGATTAAATCTTGGCCTTAAAGCCCTATCAATCAAACGGCTAGTCAAAATCGCTTCATCAGAAGGCCTACCTTCCCTTTTAATAAAACGGCTGCCTTTTATTTTGCCAGCCGCATAAAGTTTTTCTTCATAATCAACAGTCAAAGGGAAATAATTAACGCCTGAACGCGGCTCTTGACTCATTACCGCGGTAACCAAAACCAATGTATCGCCGTATTGAACAGTGACTGAACCATTGGCTTGGCCAGCCAACTGACCGATAGTGATCTTTAATTTTTTATCTTCAATGTCAGTTTCAAATATTTTTATTTTAGTTTCCATTGAGTTTTTAAACGAAAAATTACTCGTAAAGTAAATATTTCTTAGGTTTTTGGCACAAATCGACAAAATCATCAGCTGCCTCTTTCAAATGCGCCGAAGCACTGCGGCCAAAAGCGATAACCTCAACTTGTGTCCCTTTAATTTTCAAATTTTCTACCAAAGGAACAAAATCGCCATCGCCAGTCACTAAAACTAAACTATCAACTTTATTGCTTAATTCAAAAGCGTCAACTGTCATACCTACATCCCAATCTCCTTTTTTTACGCCACCCGGAAAAACCTGCAAATCTTTAATTTTCAGCTCAATGCCGCTCTTAATTAAAGCATCAAAAAATGCCTGCGATTCGCCGGCTTCGGTTCTAACAACATAAGCAATGGCTCTAATTAATTTTCTGCCAGCCACAGCTGTTCTCAGCACTTCTTTGAAATTCACTTTAGCATGATAAAGGTGTTTAGCCGAATGGTACATATTCTGAACATCAATCAAAACCCCTACTCGTTGTTCTTTATGTTTAATAATGGTCATTTTTTAAGATCTAATTTTTTAATTAATTGGTTGTACCGCTTCTCATCTTCACGCTGAAGATAGTTCAAAAGTTTTTTTCTCTTGGAAACCATACCTAAAAGCCCTCGACGCGAATGATTATCTTTCGGATGTTTTTTTAAATGCGCTGTCAATTTTTTTATTTCTTCGGTCAGCAAAGCAATCTGAACTTCTGAAGAGCCTGTGTCAGAATTATGCAATTTATATTTCTGAATAATTTTGTTTTTCTCTTCTTGACTTAACATAATCAAATTCCTTTATTTCAGGATATCTCATTCTTATTTGTAAAGCAAGCCCTGACAATGCCGGAGGAGGGAGTTGAACCCTCACGCCTGACGGCACAAGGTCCTAAACCTTGCGTGTCTGCCAATTCCACCACTCCGGCTTCAGTCTTACGTCAATAAAATTTTAGTATAATTCAGAATTTTAGTATAATTTAGTATAAACTAAAATAATAATTAAATCAAATCAAATTAGCCTTTCAGATTGACAAAAAACCTTAATTAATATAAAATTATAAACATAAAAATAAGCACTTTAAAAACATTAAAAACAACCAAAAAATCAAAGGAGGAACAAAGGAGAAGCCATGAAAGAAAAAATAACAGAATTTATCGATTGGATAATCTTAAGCAGCTTTACAGCTTTAACTATATGCATTATAGCAACTTTTCCAAAACCATTATCATTTTTACTACTTTGTATATCAACAGGATTAGCAGGGCTAACTATCAAGAAAATAAACAATAGACCGCCATGTGTTGGAGTGGTGACATTGCTAGGCGAAAGAATAAAAAGAATAAAAAAAGAAGGCTATAGATTATGCTTACCTCCCCTTTATAATTTAATTGAGGTGAAAAGGACAGTAGAGAATTTCGATTTCGTATATAAAAATATACGAACTAAGGAATTGGGTGAAATTAAAGCGGTAATAGGAATAACCGTTCAGGTTGACTACGAAAAACCTGAAAGGGTTATAAACTTTTTGGACAGAAAAGAAATAGAAGGAGTAAAAAACATTCTTCAAGACATCATAGGAGATGTCTTGAGGCGAGAAGGGAAAAGATTAACTTGGATAGATTTTACTTTCTCTAGCGAACGCTTGCTAGAGAAAATAATCGAGGCAATAACAGGCAAAAAAATAATAGCAGAACCAGGAATGACAATACACTTTGAAGAAAACGGATTCCCAGATGAAAAAAATCTTGGAATAAAGATATTAAGGGTGAACATTAAGGAAATCTCGGAGCAAGGAGCATTAAAAGAAGCAGCAGGGCTGAAAGCAAAGGAAGAACAGGAAAGGAAAGGGGAGAATTATGAACTGGACACAGAAATAGATCAAGCCAAAATAATGCAAAAAGCCACTGGAATGTCCTCCTCCCAAGCTCTTTCAGAAATAAGATCAAAAAAGGCGATCAGGGAAGGACGCGGAATTGTTATTGATATAAAAGGAATTGAAGAAATAACAGGAGGAGTTAAAGAAATAGCTAAAATATTAAATGCTCTAAATTCAAAAAAATAAGGGGGGAAAATGAAAAAAATACTATGGATTTTTTGTTTGATGTTTTTTCTAATATGGTTTGCTTTTCATAACAAACCCTCTCAATACCAACAAAACGACTACCAAGTAGCAACAAAGGCAAAAAAGAAAAGTACAAATATAAAAATATTAGCCGGCAAGTGGTATTATAAAAACAATATCCTCACCCTCAATGGCAAAGGATATTGCCTGGTAAATAAAAAAGTTTTTCCTCCTTACAATATTCAAGTTGTTTTCAATATTATAGGCAAAGGAAAACTTGAAATCAGATTAGGAGAAAAACTCCTACTTGCCATTTCCCAAAAGCGAATAGAATTAGCAGAACTTCAAAAAAAAAGGAGTAGAAACCGATTATGGATAGTAGTTGTTTGTATTGAAACTGAAAAAAGACAGAACAAGGGAAAAAGAGTGTTAAAATTAACAAGAAAGAAAAATAAATTAATAGCAGTAATTAACAGGAAATATAAACTTAAATATATGACACCTTTTTCTTCATATGAAGAAAAAGGTGTCATCATTGGTTCACAATACAGCAACAAACAAGTTATAAAAATTTTTGATATAAAGGTAAAGGTGGATTAATCTCCACCTTTATATTTATCTTAAAAACCCTGTTTTAACAGGGTTTTTAAGATAAATATTTAATATTAGTTTATTTAAACTTTTATATTAACACCCAATAATTGCCCAACTAAACTAATTAAGCCTTTTGCCATCAAGGCAATCCCTATGCCAATCAACGCAGCTGTTAAAGCCTTTTTAGCTGCACCAACGGCTGCTTCATCTCCGCCAGCCGTAACCCAACGTAAACCAGCATAAATAATCAATATCACAGCAACAACTAAAGTTATATTGAATAACCACGTAACACCTGTGTTTAGAACTTTAAGAAGATCTTCAATAGTGCTAGGAGCGTTAGACGGCGGCTCAACCAATCCACCTGTGCTTCCAGTAGACTGAGCTTGTATAGATGACGGAATAACAAGAAAATACCCAGAGGCCAACAAAACTAAAACTGATACCAACACAATAAGACTTGCCATTATAGAACTTATTTTCATTTTCCTCACCTCCTTTCTTTAAAACAATCTTATAAATTGTTTGTTTTTTAATCTTTAATTATAATTATAAACTTTTATTTAACTATAGGCAATTGAGTGTTAGTGCCGTTAGATTCGCCTGACCGATTATTTTCATCATAAATCACTTTACTACCCGAAGGCTCATATTGAGGATAATTATTATAAGAAGAAGGAACGTCTGAATTGTCGCCGG
>CAYZRO010000017.1:0-8282 GCA_964480905.1 uncultured Candidatus Saccharibacteria bacterium | reverse complement strand
AATAGCTCAAGCTAATGTTCATATTGTGAATCCAACGGTAGATCCTCCTATTGATCTAATTACTTTAACCAATGATCAAGGAAAGGTAATTTTTCCGGGAACTCCAGCAGCCAGCAGCTATCAAGTTATTGTCACAAAAGAAGGATACAGCACAGCTCAAACTTATGACGCTACTCCTGAAAATCCTAATCCTAATCCAGGACATTTAACCATTCTTGAATCGCAAACCACCGAAGCAAGCTTTATCATTGACCGCCTTAGCAATCTGACAATCACTACTGTTGAACCGCCAAGTCAAAAGGAATGGAATGACAACTTTGATTCAACAACAAAAATTGAAGAAAGTTACCAAATAGAAATCAGTGAAGGACAAGTAAAACTAGCTATGAATGAAGGCATATACCAAACTTCCGGCTATTTAATTTCCACCACTATCGCACCGGGCTCTTTAGCCAGTTGGTCATATCTAAATTGGACAGATGATGAACCGTCTAATACAGATATAAAATATCAAATACTTTACGATTCTGGTGATAACTGGATTCCTATTCCTGACGAAGATTTAACTGTTAATGGCATACCAAATTCAACTGGCTTTGACGAACCTCCGGTTGACATTTCAGATCTTGATACAACACAATATAACCATCTTAGACTAAAAGCCATTTTATCAACTGAAAATACAGATACAACTCCATCGCTTGATGAATGGAGTCTTAGCTGGATTACCAGCGGCGGCGAACCCATTAGTAATGCCAATTTTATTGTAAGAGGCACTAAAACAATTGGGACTGACGGAGAAGGACAACCAATTTATAAATATGAAGAGACATTTGTCACTAATAGTAACGGTGTAGTAGAAATAACCAACCTGGAATGGGATATCTACGAAATTGAGATGATTATTGATGGAAATCCTGATTATGATATTGGAGCAAGCTCGCCTCCCGAACCAATCGATATAGAGCCTGATACTAATAATACATTACAACTTACTCTTTATCCCCATGCCCAAAACACACTCTTAGTTTTAATTACCAACGCTTCAGGAGAATCGCTTAAGGGGGCTTCTGTTAGGCTTATTAACAGCGATTTAAATTATGATGAAACTATTATTAGCGGCGATTCTGGACATAGTTTTTTTACTCCTTTAGTTGAAAAAAATGATTATCGCTTAGAAGTAACCTTAAACGGCTATGAAGATTATTCTTTAGAGAACATTGAAGTTGATGGGCAAACAGAAATAACGGTCATTATGACTGAACTTTAAAACTATGGACAATAAAGCTTTTACTCTAATTGAAACAATCACTACTATCGTTGTATTTAGTATAGCAATTTTAGCTATTAGCGCTTTTATTTTACATTTTTATCGAACCAGTAGTTACGACTTAAATCAAACTTATGCTTTAAACAGCGCTAGAAAAAGCATGGAAACTATAATTAAAGAGATAAGAGAAATGACATATTCGGATACAGGCGCTTATCCTATTGAAGAAGCAGAGAATCAATCTTTAAGTTTTTATAGCGATATTGACCGCGACAGCAATATTGAAAAAGTCAGATACTTCTTAGAAGGAAATGTTTTAAAAAAAGGAGTAATAAAATCAACTGGCTTTCCGCCTCAATATTTAAGCGAAAATGAAAAAATATCTGTTTTATCTCCTTATGTGCGTAATGGAGAATCAGAATCAATTTTTATCTATTATGACGAAAACAATAACGAGCTCAGCGATTTACAAAGATACACTGAAATTAAAATGATAAAAATAATATTAATTATCAATGTCCAACCTAACCGTCCACCGAACGAATTTACTATTCAGTCAAATATAACCCTAAGAAATTTATGAGCATAATTATTGAAACTAAAAATGTTAATCACAAAACACAGCAAGGTTACGTTACAACGCTAATTCTTGTCTTTTCTGGCATTTTTTTACTTATTTTAGGAAGTTTAGTCGGCTTTGTCTTAACGCAATACCGCCTTAATCAAAGAAAAATTGCCAAACAACTAGCTTTTCAAATAGCAGAAGCAGGATTGGAATATTACAGATGGCATCTTTCTCATTATCCAGAAGATTTACAAGATGGCACAGGACAAAGTGGACCTTATGAACATGAATATACTGATCCCCAAGGAGAAACGATAGGTACTTTTAGTTTAGAAATTAATGGTCAAACGCAATGTGAATCTTTAACAGCAATTGACATTACTTCTACCGGCTGGAGCAATGAATATCCTAATCTCAAAATTGCTCTTAAGGCCCGCTATGCCCGTCCCTCTATAGCTGAATTTGCATATATTATTAATGACAATGTCTGGGCCGGCTCTGATAGAGTCATTAAAGGTAAGTATCACTCAAATGGCGGCATCAGAATGGACGGCACAACTGATTCTTTGGTGACAAGCGCTGTGGAAGAATGGAATTGTACAAGCTCATTCGGCTGCAGTCCTTGCCCTACCGACTGCCATTTAGAAGGGTCCCTTTGCAAATGCCCGGGAGTTTTCGGGCAAGGCGATGGACAGGAACAAGGACTTTGGCAATACCCGGTAGAATCTATTGACTTTTTAGGAATTACTTTAGACCTGTCACAGATGAAAACCTTAGCTCAATCTTATGGTTTTTATTTGCCTCCGCCTTCTGACATCGGTTATCCAAACGGACAAGGTTATCATCTTATCTTAAAAGACAATGGCACTTTTGATCTTTATGTGATTACCGGTTTAACTGCTGTTTATGGGTATAGCCTAGAAGAAGGCTGGCATTGGGATTATCATGTTATTTCACAGGAAACAAAAATTTATTCTGACCAAACTATACCTTCTGGTTGTGGATTAATTTTTCTTGAGGACAATCTCTGGATAGAAGGCAATGTGAAAGGCAAAACTACCATTGTTTCGGCAGATTTAATCCACCCTAATATTGACACTAATATAATCCTTAACGGTAACATAAACTATACTACTTTTGACGGAAGTGACGGGCTAGCAGTAGTAGCTGAACATAATATTCTTATTCCTCTTTACTCACCTGATCAGATGACACTTGATGGAATCTTTTTGGCTCAAAAAGGACATTTTGGCCGTAACCATTATCCATGGTGGTATTGGCCTTGGTATAGCAGAGAACATCTAGAAATATACGGTTCTATCATCAGCAATGGAAGGGTAGGCACCAAATGGTCAAGCAATGGTCACTTTGCTTCAGGATATCAGCAAAGAGAAAATAGTTATGATAGAAAACTAGCCACAAACCCGCCTCCCCTTTTGCCCAATTCTGATGACGAATATGAATTTGTTAAATGGGAACAAATAGAATAAAATAAAAAATATGAAAGCGCCTGCTTTTGGTTTAGATATATCAGATTTATCATTAAAAATTGCTCAACTAAAAAAAGAAAAGCAAGCATTAAACTTGTCTGTTTTTGATTACCAATCTATTGCTCCTGGCATTATTAATCAAGGAAGGATTAAAAAAAGCGATGAGCTGACTGAAATTATAAAAAAAGTAACTGCTAAACACCAAAAAATACTTCAGACTAATGAAGTCATTTGCTCATTACCTGAGGAAGAGGCTTTTATCAAAATCATTAAATTGCCTAAAATGAAAAAAGAAGAAATACCAGAAGCTATAAAATGGGAAATAGAAGCTAATGTGCCATATTCTATAGAAGAAGTTTATTATGATTGGCAAATTATTTCTCCTTTGTCATCACTTAAAAATCCTTCTCGCGTTTTAAATAAAACCAAAGAAGAATCCTTTTTATATGTTGTTATCGCAGTCCAACCTAAATCTATAGTAAATGACTATCTTAAAGTTTTAAAAAATTCAAATCTCCAGCCAATTGTTTTAGAGATAGAATCACAATCATTGGCTAGGTCTTTGATCAAAAACGAAATCTCGCCCAAACCAGTAGTAATTCTTGATCTAGGAATTACAGGGACAGGCTTAACTATTTTTTCTAACGAGGCTGTTTGTTTCACTTCTCATATTCCTATCTCAGGAGAACATTTTAATCAAGCAATTCAAAAAAAGATGAAAATTACAAAAGAAGAAGCTATTAAGCTTAAAATAAAAGTGGGATTAGATAAATCAAAAATGAAAGGAAAAGTCTTCGAAGCTTTAGAGCCAATTATTAACGATTTTAGTAACAAAATTCAATATTATATTAATTTCTGGAAAAGTCATTCACTCCCTTTTTCTACCCCTAACGGCCAAATTGAAAAAATTATTCTCTGCGGAGGCGATGCCAATTTAATCGGTCTACCACTCTATCTCTCAAAAAAATTAAAAATTCCTGTTCAGCTTGGAAATCCCTGGGTCAATATTCTTAAATTTCCAATTAAAAAAACTCCCAAACTATCTTATAAAAAATCATTGGCTTATGCGACTACTTTAGGTTTAGCCTTACGAGGATTAGAAATGCAAAATAAATGGATATAAAAATATGCTTCAGTTAAATTTATTGCCAGAAAAAGAGAAAAAAAATATTCGTTTAACCAGAATGCTGTATTTAATAAAAATTTATTCGCAGGGTATAATTTTTGCTTTATTAATTTTTATAATTTTCCTTCTAAGCATCTGGCTGTATTTAAACATTCAATTAAAAGGCCTAAAGCAAATATTGAATTTTCAACTTCAAACTCCTTTGGGGAAAAAAATACAAAATATTGAGAATGCAATTCAATCAGCAAACCAGAAATTATCTAAATTAAATAAGATTCAAAGCCAACAAAAAACTTATGGGTCATTTATAGAAGAATTAAGCAGACTCATTCCTTCTTCCAGTCACTTAGAAAATCTCATTCTAGATGCCAAGACCAAAAAGATAACAATAAATGGATATGCCCCTACCAGAGAAGATGTTCTTTCTATTAAACAAGCTTTAGAAAATTCTCCGTTTTTTACTGATTTAGAATGGCCCTTGAGCAATCTTACGCAAACATCTCAGATTAATTTTAAATTTTCTTTCAAAATAAAAGATGATCAAACTATCCGTTAAACAAAAAATATACCTTTATTCAGGACTGGCGAGTGCAATTATAATTGCTATCATTTTTTTAGTGCTCAATCCTCTCTTTTCCAGAATAAAAATCTGCTCAGAAAAGCTACACCAGAACCAAACCGAACTTAATAATCTTTTCGAAAAATGGGAACAAATAAGTGAATTTAAAAAGCAATCCCAAAAGACCGAAGATCAACTTAAAAAAATTAATCAAGCTTTAATAGACAAAGATCATATTCTTGAATTCATTACCGAACTAGAAGAAGCAGCTTCATTAACTAACAATCTTCAAGAAATTAGAATTACGTCCCAATCCAGCTCACAGACAAAAAAAGCAGCTTCGGAATTAAAATTTCAAATATTACTTTATGGAAACTTTAACAATTTTGTTAGATTCCTTAACTACTTAGAAAATATGCCGCAATCTCCTTATTTGGAAAAAATACAGATTTCGCGCTTAAGCGCTACAGAAATATCTGCCAAAGAAAAATTGTCTTTTCTGCAAGAAGGCGATATTAAAACATTGATCAATATAAAAATCTTTCTTGAATAAATTATGAATATAATAATCAATTATATACCGAAAAAACTTTTTTGGCTTTTAAAATTTAAAAAACTACTAATTGCTATCTCTGTATCTATAGTAATTTGTTGCGCTTTAATAATTTTTTATAAATATGTTTATGAAAGAGATATATCCCTCCCCACGAAGAACGCACCTCTTAATGAAAAACTTTATCAAAAAATTTCCAAAAAGTTAAAAATAAAAGAAGAAAAAAGAAATAAAGCGCTTCAGAAAACATATCCGGATATCTTTAAGTAGAAAATATACTTTAAAATAGAAAATTGACTAACAAGTTTTAATTAGTTAAAATATTGACAATTAAAAACCCCTCGTAGTTCAATGGATAGAACAGGGGCCTTCTAAGCCTCTAATGGGGGTTCGATTCCCTCCGAGGGGACGACACAGTGGTGGACGTAGCTCAACGGCAGAGCACTGGATTGTGGCTCCAGAGGTTGCCGGTTCAAATCCGGTCGTCCACCCACTTTAAACTACTAAATATTTAATCCTTATTTTTATATTTGACTAAACAATAATTTAAATTATTGTTTTTTTGTTAGCCTAATAACTTGACAAAAAATAATTATGGGTATATACTCAAAATGAAAGGTCGATTTTGAGCAAAATATAAATTTAACTCTCCTCATTTTCTGAATCAAAAAGATAAAGAAAATGAGGTAAAAAATATGCCATTTGGCGATGGAACAGGCCCATTAGGATTAGGCCCAGGCACCGGAAGAGGTTTAGGTCCTTGCGGAAGAGGTTTAGCCTGGCGTCGAGGACAAAGGTATTTTGGTCGATGGTGGAGAGGCTATGGATTTAGAAACTGGGGCTGGGGAGCAAATCAATGGAATTATCCTCTTAATCCCCCAACTTTGTCTGAAAATGAAGAAAAACAGCTTTTAGAACAAGATTTGAAAGACTTAAAAGAAGAAATAACAGCTATAGAGAAAAGGCTGGAAGAATTAAAGAAAAAATAAGGCAAAACTATTAATTAGTCAATTTTTTTGGTAAAATAGAAATATGAGAATATGTATCACAGCGACTGGGCCAGACTTAGATTCTACTATCGATCCTCGTTTCGGTCGGTGTAATTATTTTGTCATCCTTAACGAAAAAGGAGAATTAATAAAATCAATCAAGAATCAAGCTGCCACGACTATGAGAGGAGCAGGAGTTCAAGCCGCCCAAATAATTAGTGATAATAATGTCAGTGTCTTAATTACCGGACAGATCGGTCCGCATGCTTACGAAACTCTTCAAACGGCTGGAATTGAAATAATGACCAGTCCTTTTGGCCTTACAGCTCAAGAAGCTTTTAATCTTTATCAAAATGGACAATTAAATAAAGTAAGAAAAATCCCTGGTCAATACAGATGGGGCTGGAATAGAAATAATAATCAAGAATTTTTGAATAAAGGACGTCGAGGACAAGGCTGGCGTTAATCAATAATTTATCAAAATCAAAAAATGAAACAAGAAATAGTTCCACTTATCAGTACCCTTATTAATGTATTGCTGTCGGCAGCAAAATTAATTGTTGGGTTAACAATAAATAGTGTTGCTCTTATCGCCGACGGTATTCATTCTGGCTTAGATGTTTTTTCATCCTTTATTGCCTTTATCGGCATTAAATCTTCAAAAAAACCTATAGATGAAAAACATCCTTATGGCTATTACAAAGCGGAAAGTTTAGCCGGATTAGTGGTAACAATTACTTTGGCTATTTCTGGCTTTTGGATAAGTTATGAAAGTATTTCTCACTTTTTAAAAAGTGAAATTCTAATCTTCAGCTTCTGGGGAATTTTTATTATGACCATTTCAATCATTATTAATGAAGTAATGGCTCGATTTAAATTTTATTATGGACAAAAATATGAATCTCTTTCTCTAGTTGCTGATGCCAAACACTCACGGGCTGATGTTATCTCATCAATTGGCGTTCTAATTGGATTAATCATTTCCCAATACCTCACCTATGCTGATGCGTTCATTGGTTTACTGATTGGCCTTTTTATATTAAAAGAATCCTTTAATTTAAGCAAAGAAATCACCGACTCTCTATTAGATGTCTCCAATAAACAATTAGAAGAAAAAATAAAAAAAATTTGCCAACAAGAGAATTTTGAGATTTCGCAATTAAAAACCCGAAAAATAGGCAAAGCTAATTTTGCCGAATTAAAAATTAAATTAGATCCTAGATTAAAACTGGATATTGTTAATGAATTAACTAAAAAACTAGAAAGTAAATTATTAAACACAATTCCTGAATTAACTTATATAGTCATTTCTGTAGAATCACATGAAGTTAAACAAGGAACTATTATCTCTGGCTTTGGACAAAGAATGCGATATCGACATGGGATAAAAAGCATTGGCCCGAGAAAAAAAGGACAGAGAACAATTATTCCTCTAGAAAACAATGAAATAAGCGAACATTTTGGCACAAAACAATATTTAATCATTGACCAGAACCAAAAAGGAAAAATTCTGCAGAAAAAAATAATAAAAAATCCTTATTATGACAAAGAGTTCGGTCATGGATTAAAATTTGTTCGTGCTGTGTCAGCAGATAGAATTATCGCTTCCCATATCGGTCCTAATGCCTTAAAAAATATTAAAGCCCTTGGCTTAAAATTAAAAATTATAAAAGAAAAAAAGACCTTAAAAAAGTTATTAAAGGAATTAAACAAAAAATAAATGAAAAAGC
>CAYZRO010000016.1:0-8594 GCA_964480905.1 uncultured Candidatus Saccharibacteria bacterium | reverse complement strand
ATCTCATTAAGAGTTTCTCTTAAAGTGCTTACAAAAGCGGCTCTTAGTTCCGTATTGCAATTAATCTTACTAATACCATTCTTTATTGCTTTAATTATCTCCTGATCAGAAATACCAGAGCCGCCGTGAAGAACCAAAGGCACCTCAGATGCTTCATTCAATTGACTCAATCGGTCAAAATCTAAATTAGGCATCTGGGTAAATATACCGTGTATATTCCCTATTGCTACTGCTAATGAATTTACATCAGTAAGTCGAACGAATTCCTTAACTTCTTCAGGTTTTGTTAGATCTTCTTCTTTAATTTCCGGCTTTTCTAAGTGCAATTTTGAGCTTCCCCGCAAATAACCTAACTCACCTTCTACAGGCACACCTTGGCTATGAGCATATTTAACAACCTCGCGAGTTAATTTTACATTAGTCTCAAAATCTAAAGAAGAACCATCAAAATGAACGCTGTCATATCCAGCCTCTATTGCCTTCTTAATATAATCTAATGATTTGCCGTGATCTAAATGAAGAAAAATAGGCAAGCCAGTAAGATCGCGCCAAACATTAACTAAAGCGACAACTTGTTTTAATCCCAAAAAATTACTCTCGCCTTCGCTCGTTCCAACAATGATTGGCGCTTTTAGTTTTTGTCCGGCCTGAACAATTGCCTCTAATTGCTCAAAACTAGAAAAATTAAACTGTCCGATGGCATATTTTATTTGGCGTGTTTTTTTAAATATCTCCAATAATGTCATAATTTTAAAATTTTATTATATAAAAAATAACAAGATTAAAAATTTAAAACCAAATAACCTTTGTCAAAATTATTTTTCAAAAATTTATCTAACTCCTCTTGACTAAAATATTCAATAAAAATTTGATTCCAAAGAGCTTCTATTTGATGGTAAGAATATCTTGACTCAAACTTGCTCTGGTTCAATAGAGATATACCATTATCATAAAGCGAAAAGCTGACAAAATCCTCTATTGCTGTATCAGAAGTAAATAGATCGCCAACAAAATCTAATCCTAACCAAAAATTCAAAGCTAATTCCGGCTTTTGTTCAGCTATTTTATTAATTAGTTGAGAAGCTCGAGTATAATGCCATGCTTCTGGACTAATATGAGGTTCAAAAATACGAAAATCTTTTGGATTGTGCTTAGCCAGATACTTAGGCATTATCCGCCAGCTAATTAAATTATCACCCTGCGGCAAAATTTC
The DNA here is from genome assembly GCA_964480905.1 of uncultured Candidatus Saccharibacteria bacterium. Classification (GTDB taxonomy): domain Bacteria; phylum Patescibacteriota; class Minisyncoccia; order Portnoybacterales; family JAGGTM01; genus CAYZRO01. The sequence goes on along the minus strand of CAYZRO010000016.1, from coordinate 7,381 downwards.
ATCGCTTACTTCAACTTTTAATGCATTTATCATCTCTTTACCAAATTTTTCTTTTTCAAGGCTATATTTTTCAAAAAGCTTTGAATGCCAATCAACTTCAAAGAGATAGTGAAGTGTCATAAAAAATAAATAAAGAATTTCACCAGGCCTTGAATGCGAAATTGGCAAAACAAAAATAACGCCCAATTCTTTCAAATGACTCATGTGATGAAGTTTCTGCTTTAAAAAATTTTGGCTTATTTCCAACCATCTCTTCGGCAAAACTCTAACCTGAATATCCCTTTGCTCAAAATCATCTTGAGTCAAGCTCTCATACGGTTTAAAAAAAACTTGATTCAGCCATTTGTCATCTTCAGCAAAACGCAAAGCACAAAAAATCTCAAAAATATCTTCTTTAGCTAAAAGCTGATCTATATTTTTGTAACCTAAAGAAGAAAGGATATTCTGCGGAGGATTCAAAGATAACAATTCAACAGCCTTTTCTTTCTTTAAATAAAATCCGGTTAGGTTACCTGCCAAGCTCTTAATTTCTTCAACAATTTTTTGACAATCCCCAATTTCATCTAAACGAGGTTTACCAAAATATTTATCAAAAGCATCATTGGTCGCTTGTGTTTGGGATATTAAGCCCTGAAAAACTTCTTTTGCTCGTAATGATGAGCTTTTTAAAGATAATTTTTCTAAACTTATTTTAATTCTTTCTTCATTCTCTTTAATAATATTATCAATTACTCCCCGGCGACCGGTCACTTTTTCCATCTTATCTTTAATCTCCAAGGCTAACTTTGGATCAATTTTTAATAGCTGGGCTAATTTTAATACAGGTTTCATTTTGTTGAATTTTCAATAATTTTTACTCTTACTCTAGGCCAAAGCCCCCACTCGCCTTTTTTAAGAAGTCCGTTAACAGCGCCAAATTCTTGCAGGCAAGAGGTAGCGTTGGCTGTTCCTAATTGAATGGCATATTTTATTATCTCAGGAGTTAAAGATAGCTTATCTTTTTTAAAAAAAATCCTATGGCCTAACTTTTGAATAATGCCACTAACAAAGCCTGAAGCAAAAGCATCGCCGGCGCCTGTTCTGTCCGCTAATCCTGATTTAGGAATGCCAGCCAAATATAAATTTCTCCCATCAGAAACTTTTACTCCCTTAGGGCCTTTTGTCATTACGACAATGCCTCGCACCCATTTATCTAATCTTTGAAAAATCTTATCTTCTTCTTGAAAATCTAAATCAGTTAATAAAGCGGCTTCTTCTTGATTAAGAATCAATATATCTACCTTTGCTAATAAGGAACGCAATATCTTCAAATCCTTTGTTAGTTGCGTCTTGCCAGGATTAAAAGCAATTTTTATCTTCTTTCTGCTGGCGAAATTGACAAGAGGCTTTAAAACACAAGAACTCTTACCTGACAAAGGCCCTATATAAAACCATTTTGCTTTTAATTTATTAAAAGGAATGTCTTCTTTCGTTAAATAATGACAAGCGCCCAAATATTCTAAAATACTCCGGCCTGTTTCAGGCAAAGAAAGAATAACTGAAAAAGCAGTTGCCCATTTATTAGTTTCTTTAAGGAGCTTTAAAGAAACTTTGTTTTTCTTTAATTCCTTTTTTATTCCAGCTCCTCCGTAATCAGAACCTACTTGCCCGCAATAAGCGGTCTTTAATCCTTGACGGGCAAAAGTCACTGAGGTGTTAGCGCCGCATCCGCCAGTAGCGAAAAAAACATCCTCAATATGTATTTTGGAGCCTAAGGGAACGCAAAGCCCTCTGCCAGTAATAAATTTATTGTTGTCAACAACTTTAAATTTTCGGCTACCCATAAAAACATCTTGGGTAGCTGAACCAAAAGTAATTATATCAAACATAAAAAATTAAAAATCAGGGGAATGTTATTTTTTTCTTTCAATAACCTTTAATACAACTTTTTTAATGTCTTCAAAAGTTAAATTAAAAGCTTTCATTAACTCATCAGGCTTGCCAGATTCGCCAAACCTGTCCTGAACGCCAATCATTTCTATTGGCACTGGATAATTTTTAGCCATAATTTCTGCCACAGCCGAACCTAAGCCGCCTATCACTTGATGGTCTTCTCCTGTAACAATAGCCCCTGTTTCCTTTGCCGCTTGAATAATAGTTTCTTTATCAAGAGGTTTTATTGTATGACAATTTATCACTCTCACTTCTATTCCTTCTTTAGATAAATCTTCAGCTGCTAAAAGGGATTCATAAACAATAGGACCGCAAGCAATAATACTAACATCTTTTCCTTCCCGAAAAATTTCGGCCTTGCCAATCTGAAACGGTGTATTTTGAGCAGTAAAAACAGGCGTAGCTTCACGAGCAAATCGCAAATAAACTGGCCCCTTAAGCTTGCCAGCGGCAAGAGTTGCTTTTTTTGTTTCTAAGTAATCACAAGGTGCCAAAACAGTCATACCTGGAATACATCTTACGGTGGCAATATCTTCTAACCCCTGATGTGTCGCTCCGTCAGGACCGGTAGAAACACCGGCATGAGCGCCTGTCACTTTCACATTCGCCTGGTTATAAGCCCCACTAATTCTTAACTGACACCAATTTAGACCCGGGGAAAACACTGAATAAGTAGAGATAAATGGAATTTTCCCTTGAAGAGCTAACCCGGCAGCAATACCCATCATATTTTGTTCAGCAATACCTACTTCAATAAATCTTTCCGGAAATTTCTCTTTAAACCAGCCGGAACGAGTGGAATTTGTCAAATCAGCGCAAAGAACCACTACATCTTTATTATTCTCTCCCAGCTCTACTAAACCCTCGCCATACCCGTCTCTCGTTGCTCTTTTGTCTAATTGATCCCGTTGATATAAATTTTTTGCTAATTCCATATTTTTTATTTAATAAAATTTAAATTTACTCAAATAATATCTTCTCTTTCTATTTCTTCGGCCTGCATCCGAAGTTCTCTTAATGCTTTTTCTGCTTCATCTTTATTTGGCGCTTTACCATGCCATTCAAGTTTATTCTCCATAAAAGAAACTCCTTTGCCTTTTGTTGTCCTCGCCAAAATGACTACCGGTTGTTTATGGATGTTCTTTGAAGATTTACACGCTTCAATAATCTGTTCTAAGTTATGACCATCAATATCTATCACATGCCAACCAAAAGCCTCATATCTTTCTTTCAAAAATGACCCTCCCATCTCTTCCACTGTCCAATTATCAATCTGCAAGCCATTAACATCAATAATAGCTGTCAAATTATCTAATTTATATTGGGAAGCAAACATCATTGCTTCCATTGTCTGACCTTCTTCCTGTTCGCCGTCTGACATTAAAACATAAGTCCACCATTTTTTATTATCAAATTTAGCGGCTAAAGCAGCGCCTATAGCCAAAGAAAGACCTTGCCCCAGAGCCCCGGCTGAACTTTCTACATAAGGCAATTTTAACCTATCTAAATGACCTTGAAGTCGACTGCCTAGCTTACGTAGTGTCTTTAATTCTTTTTCTGGAAAATAACCAGCTCGCGCCAAGACAGAATATAAAGCCGGACAAGCATGAGCTTTTGAGAGAAAAAATCTATCTCTTTCTTCCCACTCGGCATTTTTAGGATTATGATTCAATATTCCGCCAAAATATAATGCAACCAAAATTTCTACAATAGAAAGTGAACCGCCGGGATGACCTGACCCTGCTTCAAAAAGCATAGAAATAATGTCCTGACGAACTGAATTACAAATTTTTTTTAGTTCTTTTTCCGTCATATTTTAGAAATTTATTTTATCATTTTTAAAAATTTATGTAAAAGTTTTTATCCACAATTTAATTTTGTTCCCCTACATTTAAATATTTAAACTTCATCAAGAGTCTTTAATCTCTCTAAGGCTCTTTGTATGTCTTTAGAATGTGAAAAAATATAACTGCCGGCAACTAAAACATCCGCCCCTGCTTTAACAGCTTGATGACCGGTTAAAGGATTAATCCCGCCATCCACCTCTATTTCACCGTTATGCCAAGAATTTCTTAAGTTTTTTATTTTTGCTAATGAACTGTTAAGAAATTTTTGTCCGCTGAAACCGGGATTTACAGTCATAATTAAAAAAGAAGCTATCTGAACAGAAAAAAAAGGAGACAAAACGCTAACAGGAGTTTCAGGGTTTATCGCTATTCCTCCCTCTTTCCCTTCCTGATAAATTCTATTAAGAATATTTTTGATAAAATTTTGTTTTAGTTCTCCAGACCTGTCTGGTATTGCTTCCCAATGAAAAATAATCCTTTTTACATTGCTTATCTTAAGCCAGCTATTTATTTGATCCTCTGGATGAAAAACCATCAAATGAATTTCCCAAAATAAATCTTTAATCTGACTAACCTCTCGAGGTCCGCCAAAGCTTTTATTAGCGACAAAATGGCCATCAGCCACATCTAACTGAACTAATTTGACATACGGCCTGATTAGCTTTATTTTCCGGAAAAAATCCTCTGTATTATTTGACAAAATGGCAGGAATTACTTTAATCAAAGAAATAAATTCTTTTTAAATTCTAAAACTTAACCTTTAAAATCTTGGCTTAAAAAAATTTAATTAATCCTCTAAGTCAGCTATTTTCTTTATTCGTCGAATATGTCTTGGTTCGCCTGAAAAATTTGTCTCTAGCCAAATTTTTATTATTTTCTTAGCCATTTCCGGACTAATCACTCTACCGGCTAAACAGACAATTTGAGCGTTTAAATGCTCAGAGGCTGTCCTTGCTGTAAATTCATCCCATATTTGAACGGCTCTGATGCCCTTTATTTTATTAGCAGTTATACACATTCCTTGGCCAGTACCACAAATCAAAATACCCCGACTCCCGGAAGATTGAAGAACATGATAAGCAACCTTTTGAGCATAGTCTGGATAATCATCAGTCTGATTAAATTCTAAAGCCCCTAAATCCTCGTATTGATATCCTATTTCATCAAGATAATTTTTTATCTCCTCTTTTAAAATATAACCCGCATGATCAGCGCCTAAAAAAATCATATAAATATAAAATTATTTAGTAAAATAGTAACGAGAATGCTTTTTTCTCCATTCTTCTATTTTTTGATGATTACCAGAAAGCAACTCTTTTGGAACCCTCCATTGAACCCCTTTTTTAGGAGAGAAAATTTCTGGCTTCGTATATACCGGATAGCTGATTATATTTTTTTCTTCTGAAAAACGTTTTTCTTCAATTGAATTAATATTGCCCAAAACGCCAGGAATTAATCTACTAACAGAATCTACTATTATCATAGCCGGAAGTTCACCGCCAGTCAAAATATAATCACCCACAGAAATTTCATCATCTGCTATATATTTTGCCACCCGCTCATCAACGCCTTCATAATGTCCGCAGATTAAAATTATTCTATCTAAATGGGAAAATTGATTGGCAATTTTTTGATTGAAATATCTACCCCTAAAAGACAAAAGTATTGTTTTGAATTTTTCCTTTTTCCCTAATGAAGATTTTATAGACTTAACCGCTTGATAAATAGGTTCAACCATTAAAACCATACCCGGACCGCCTCCGTAAGGCCGATCATCAACTGTCAAATGTTTATCTGAGGTATAATCTCTTAAATTATGGATGCAAATCTCTAATAAACCTTTTTCACGGCCTCGCTTAATAATACTTTCTTGAAAATATGAATCAAATACCTGCGGGAAAATAGTAATTATATCAAATCTCATAAAAATTTATTTTACAACAAAAAACCGTGCTTAATTAAAGTATAGCACGGTTTTTTGTTGTCTGTAAAACAATCTCGCTCTTAAAGCTTTAAATCATCCACCACATCGTCTACTTTCTTTTCTTCTACAGTGGCTGAACTTGAACGAGCTTGTGAAGCTCGACCGCCTTCAGGCTCTTCTATTTTAAAATTAACCCGAGCGTTGTGTTTTAAGCCAATCACTCGAAGAAGAGTTCTGATAGCACGGGCTGTCGAACCAGCTTTGCCAATCACCTGTCCCATATCTTCAGGGTTGACTTTAAGGCTTAAAAGAACGCCCATTTCGTCAACCTTTCTCTCTGTTTTAACATCCTCAGGGTGATCGACAATAGCTTTAACCACAAACTCTACAAAATCTTGGTCAACAGGTGTCTTATTCATGTCTTTCAGCTTTTATCGTTGCCGTCGCGTCTATCCAACATTTATTCGGCAAAAAACGATTAAAAGCATTATATAATACTTTCACTCTTTTTTAATTTTTAAAGTAGCAATCGACCTCTTATTGTCGTTTTGTAAAAAAAACGACTCCACTTTGCTACTTATATCCTTTATTATACTTATTTAATTTAAAATGTCAAATACTTCAATGAAATAAAAAGTAAAAAGCTGATACCAGCTTTTTACATAGAATAATTTCGGCATATAAAATACAAAACATTAATAAATATCATTAAATAAATAAAAATTAAAATGCGTTCAATTCTTTTAACTCTTAAATTTGCTGAATCATCTTGTCTAACCATCTCCAAAAGCAAAATTGATAATGTATTTAATAAAAATTTACCAGAAATAAAGAATAAATCTCCTTTTTCTAATAAATATCCCATCAAAGGATTCAATTCCTTTACTACACTTAAAGAAACCAAATAATACGTCAAGAAAAGGTCGAAAAAGCATAAAGTAAAAAGAGTCTTGCCCTCTTTGCTTAGAAAATTTAAAATTTTTTTCATTTTCCCCTCCTTCTTTATTCTTTTGTTTAAGTTTTTAAAAAACTTATAAGGATCTTATAGGTAATTCTAGATATGTTAACTAGATATGTCAATAAAAAATAAGAGAAAAAAGCCAATTTTAAATTTATTTAATAAATTTTTTAAATAGCATTATTGCTTAATAAAGGAAAGAACCGCCTATTCAGACGGCTCTTTTCTTTTAAATTGAAGGATTGCTTTATCTTAACGAGAACGAGAGAAATTTCTAAAAGGTTTCTTTTTCATCGGCCTAGCTTCGTCAACAACAATACTTCTTCCATCTAATTCCTGTCCATTAAACATATCAATAGCTTTTTTAGCTTCCTCCTCTGAAGACATTTCAACAAAACCAAACCCTTTAGAACGCCCAGAAATACTATCTGTAATAATGGAAACTGAATTAACTGTTCCTGCTTTTGAAAATAAATCTTTCAGAGCATCCTCACTCGTGTCATAAGAAAGACTCCCCACGTATAACTTATTAGTCATTTTTTTAAATAATTAATAATTATATCCGACCTACTTCCTCTGTCTCTTCTCAACTAACTTTTTTAAAATGTCAGCAGAAGAACCAAGAAGCATACTCCTAAAAGGAGTATTTTAAATATATATAAAAAATTTACAGTTGTCAAACTTAAATACAAAAAAGCCAGTTTATGGTTTTATTGGGCA
>CAYZRO010000015.1:6396-8676 GCA_964480905.1 uncultured Candidatus Saccharibacteria bacterium | reverse complement strand
CAAATTGTCCTGAAGGCAAATACACTGTTTATGTTAAATTCTATGCTCCTTGGGGGAAATCATCAGGAGTTGTTTCTGATAGTATTATTTATCAAAAGGAAATTGCGACGCCGAAAAATCAAAAAAAAGAAAAACTAACAGTATTTGAAGGCATCCCGCCTGGATTTACTTTTAAGAAGAGTTTAAGCTATGGAGACAAAAATGAAGATGTTAAATACCTTCAAATTATTCTAAAAAAAGAAATAGGACCGCCAACTTATCCAGAACGCATCCCAGCTACCGGCTGGTTTGGTCCTTTAACTAAAAAAGCAGTGATTGCTTTTCAGGAAAAATACGCTAAAGATATTTTAACGCCTTGGAAATTAACCAAAGGAACCGGTTTTGTCGGCAAAACTACTCGAGATAAGCTTAATAAAATTTTAAACCAAATCAAATCATCTAATACCAAAAAACCGATTGTCAACTTACCATCTCCTAAAGCGGAAACGCCGACTGGAAAAATCGTAGGAATCCCAAAAAATTATAGGTTCACTACCGATCTTAAATACAATCAAAAAGGCAATGATGTTAAATACTTGCAGATATTCTTAAAATCTCAAGGCAAAAATATCTATCCCGAAGGAATAATTTCTGGCTGGTTTGGTCCTTTAACTAAAAAAGCAGTGATTGCTTTTCAGGAAAAATACGCTAAAGATATTTTAACGCCTTGGAAATTAACCAAAGGAACCGGTTTTGTCGGTTCAACCACAAGAGCAAAGATTAACGAAATTTTAAACCGCTAAGTTAGCAGTATACAATTTTTTCTAAAATTTTTGACCAAAAATAACGTATCTTTTTTAGCTAATATATTTTTACATCTTAATCTTCGAGACAAAGAAAAATTTACTAATCCTAAAACTTATCCTGCAATTTCAAATTTTCCATTTTGACAAACAGCATTTCTGCCCTGTCCAGCACCAAATTTTGGTGCTGGACAGGGTTTTTTATTGCAAGAAAACTCTTTAAATTTTTCTCATAATAAAAAGTAATTTTTATATTTTCCTTTGAATAAATTATCTCTTTGATAAATTTTCTAATCAAAAGATTTCTTTAAAAAGAGTTCGCCTCTATTAATGCCTGCGGGGACGATGGGATTTGAACCCACGACCTCCTGCGTGACAAGCAGGCGTTCACTCCGGGCTGAACTACGTCCCCATAAAATAAGTTTAATTTGAAAATAACACATTTTAAATTTTTTTTCAAACAAAAAACAGTTAATTAAATTAAAAAGAGTTTAATATAAAAAATTTTTTATATAATGCTTTAACAAAAAGTCCCAAACGAATTTTTTCGTAAGGGACCTAACTATACAAAGTTCTTTCCTTACTCTTCTTCTATCTCAATATCGTCAAAAATAATAGGAATAAGTCGCTTGAACTCTTGTAGAAGAGGAATAACAATCTCTCGCATCTGAGGATGAGCTCGCTTTGAAGACCGAAGACGAAAAAAATGCCTCCATTCCCGAAGATTGTAAGTAATAACAATCTCTGTTTTAACTGAATTTGGCAATACGCTTCTTGCTTCTTGTGGGGTAGCGCCTGCCTCAATTAAAGCATTATAAGCATTCTCACAAGCATGCATTGCATCTAGCCAAATCTGATACTTCTTATTATCACCAACAAAGAAAAATGGCTCAATAACTTGGATTCCGCGGGTCCTGTAATTACAATAACGAGTTGATTCTTGTGAATATGAAGCAATTCTGTGACGTACAATTTCATGTGACACACCGCGGTCACAGATAATTCTAACCGTTATCTTTTCGTGCTCTATAATGGATTCGTGACCGAGTTCGAGAATCATCTTTACAAATTTCCGTGCAGACCCTGGAGTAATTCTATCCTCAGATTTATAGCATGTCCGTCCATATTTTTCCACCTTCCTGAGAATACTTTCACCGTCAATATTATTATCTTCAATAACAAAAAATGGTTTTAATATCTTCATTTTTCACCTCGCAAAAATTGCCTTCTGGCTATAATTTTTTCTTACTCTTAAATTTATTAGTTTTGTTCGCTATCTCAACTTCTAATATTGCTGGTTTAACAAAAAATTCTTCATCCTGTCTAATAAATATACCTTTCACCTTCTTGGCTATATTAGGCTCCTTTAATATTGCCTCCTTGTTTATTTCCTCTTTAACTCTGATAAAGCGCTTCAGATTTAATGTTTTTAAAACCTCCAAAACTGATTTAACATTATGAAGCGACACCGCTGGCGGTGTCATACGCCAACCAAAAA
>CAYZRO010000015.1:0-6296 GCA_964480905.1 uncultured Candidatus Saccharibacteria bacterium | reverse complement strand
TGCATTATAATCCGATTTAATTTCCTCAATCAAACGTTGTTCTTTCCCTATTTCGACTAAAAACATGGCTGCCTCTTTTAAATTCTTCGGTATAACTCTCACTCTCTTGGCCATAATTTACCTCCTTTTTAAATTTTAAAGTACTATTACTTCAAAAATCAGTAAAACTACACTTTATTTTTAAGCTCAATACTCAACACAAAATAATTACAAAAGAAAATAAATATAATAAATCTTTCTTCTGCAAAATATAGTCCAAGCCGATATTTTTGCGCAAGTTTTTTGATAATTTCTAAAAATCACAGCGAATCTGCCAAAACGAACGGTGAAACAATTTTAATAATTCCTCATTGGTACCCCGGGAGGGAATCGAACCCCCAACCGTCAGCTTAAAAGGCTGCTGCTCTGCCAATTGAGCTACCGGGGCAATTTTTTTAAATCAAGCGGGATACGGGAGTCGAACCCGTCTCTTCACCTTGGGAAGGTGACATTGGACCGCTCAACTAATCCCGCGTAAAATTTCTATTGCTAAAATTAAAAACTATTACTATAATAAACTAAACACCAAAAGTGTCAATTAACCGTTGATTAAATCAACGCTTCAAAAAATAACTTATCCATCTTTGCCAATTGCTTTTATTATCTAATTGAAAATTATTATTAAAAATCTCTTTTCTCTCATCGTTAATTCCCTGAGATTGGCTCGCCTCATCGGAAGATAGATTGATTATAACAACCTTTTCTCCCGGCTTTTTTAAATTTAATTTCCGTCTAGCTTCTTTTTCTAAAAAGGACTGACTACTGTAATAATTTATTGATTTTTTTAAAGACTTATTATCTTCTTCTAAACGACTCGCTTTATCTTGTAATCTTTGAAGCTGATCTAATAAACGATATCTTCTGTAAGTTGTTTGGACAAAAGAAACAGCCAGCCAAGTAAAAATCAAAAAAGACAAAAGCAATAAAGTCTTTGATTCTATCAACCGCTTTAATTTTGTCTTTTCTCGCCTCATGTCATCAAAAAAGAAAATTATAAAAATAATTTGGATAATTTTAGTCGGGATTATCGCCCTCAGTATGATAGGCTTTCTTATAACGCCTCTTTTCTAAATCATATTATAACAGCTTAAAAAATTTAGAAAATGTCAAATTCTCTCCTTCAAAATTTTAATAAAAGTTTCCTGGGGTAAATTTACTTTGCCTATCTTTTTTAGTTTCTTTTTACCTCGCTTCTGTTTTTCTAAAAGCTTCATTTTTCTTGTATAATCTCCACCATAAAGATAACCGGTCACATCTTTTCGTAAAGCACTCAATGTTTCACGAGCAATAATCTGATTGCCAATTGCCGCCTGAATTGACACGGCAAAAAGCTGACGCGGTAAATTTGCCTTAACACGCTTAACTAAATTACGAGCACTCTGATAAGCCTTTTTTCTGGGAACAATTCTTGATAAGGCTTCAATGCGCTCTCCGGCAATTAAAACATCCATCCTAACCAAATCGCCTGTTCGATAGCCACAGATTTTGTAATTCATAGAAGCATAACCAGAGGTGACACTCTTTAATTTATCATAAAAATCAACAATAATTTCCGCTAATGGTACTTGGTAATAGACAAGAGCACGCTCTGGGCTTAAGTATTCGGTTTTTTGATATTGAGAACGGCAGAGTTTCAACAATTCCATAACTTGACCTAAATAACGTACCGGGGTGATTATCTCTAAATCTATCCATGGCTCTTCTACGCTTTTTATTTGAACATCTAAAGGCCAATTGGTCGCTGAACGAACTATTATCTTTTGACCATTATTGGTTGTCACCCGATAACCCACTGAAGGATTGGTAACAACCAAATCTAAGCCGAATTCTCTTTTCAAACGCTCTATAGTGATCTCTAAATGCAACAACCCTAAAAATCCACATTTAAAACCTCTGCCCAAAGCGCCAACAAAATCTGGCTCATAAGTCAATGAAGCATCATTAAGTTTTAATTTAGACAAAGATTGTTTAAGCCTTTCATAATAATTAGCATTTGCCGGAAATAAACTTACAAAAACCATTGGCTGAGGAGTTTTATAGCCCGGCAATGGTTTAATTTTATTAAAATCTTCTGTTCGTCGGACTAGCGTATCTCCAACCTGACATTGATTTATACTCTTAAAACCAGTAACAATATAGCCAATTTCGCCTGCCTTTAAAGTCAATTTTGGAACAAAGTTTGGTTTAAAAATTCCTAATTCAATTATTTCGGCTGAAGCATGGGTGGCTAAACTACAAAGATACTCTCCTTTTTTTATCTCGCCATCACTTACACGAATATAAGCAATAACTCCTCTAAAAGAATCATATTTTGAATCAAAAATAAGAGATTTAAAGGGTTTGGATAAATCATATTTAGGAGGGGGTACCTTTTTTATAATTTCTTGAAGCAACTGCTCAACATTAGTTCCTTGCTTGGCAGAAATTTTTAAAATCTCTGTTTTATGGCAAAGTCGTGACAGTTCTTTTTCTGTTTCTTTAAGGCGCGCACTTGGTAAATCTATTTTATTAATCACAGGAATAATAACTAAATTTTGTTTCTGAGCCAAATAAAAATTGCTTAATGTTTGAGCCTGAATGCCTTGGGTAGCGTCAACCAGCAAAACAGCGCCCTCAACAGCTGCTAAGCTTCTAGAAACCTCATAAGAAAAATCAACATGGCCCGGGGTATCAATTAAATTCAAAACATAATCCTTCCCTTCAAACCTGTAAGTCATTCTTACAGGCTGTAATTTTATAGTAATGCCTCTTTCCCTTTCTAAATCCATTTGATCCAGAAATTGTTCATGCATTTTCCGCGCCTCAACAGTACGGGTTATTTCAAGAAAACGATCAGCTAAAGTAGATTTGCCATGGTCAATATGACTAATAATACAAAAATTACGAATTTGACAGTCAAAAGTCATAGTTATTTGGCTCTTATTCTTGGCAAAAAAGAAAATAATATTCTTCTATTAAATAGATAAGATAAAGCTAAATAAGTTATTATGGCTAACAAACCGCCAGTTAAACCTTGCCAAAATACTCCTAAATTAGTTCTTAAATTAACAAAATATTTCATAAAATCAAGAGTCAAATGACAAACCAACCCGGCAATAAAAGATATAAAAATAATTTTTACAATAAACGAAAAAATATCAACACCGCCTAAAACGCTTATTTTATTATCAATCTGATTAAACTTTCTAGATAAAAAGAACCATAACAAAAATAAATACAAAAAACCGCCAAATGAATAACCCATAGCTAAACCGCTAACTTGAAATTTCTTTACTAAAATTAAAGCCCCTAATACACGTAAAGCAGTCCCAGCAAGACCAATAAAAAAAGGAGTTAAACTGTCTTCTAAAGCAAAAAAAACTCTAGTAAGCAAAAAAATCAAAGATTCGGCAAAAAGGCCTAAACTTAACCATTGCAAGACTTGAGCAGTTAAATAAATATCGGACTCACTAAACTTCCCCGCCCCCAAAATAACTCTTACTAACTGACCTTTTAAAAGATATAAAAAAATAGAAGCGGGAATGATTAAAAATAATATTTGACGACAGGCAAGAGAAAATTTTTGACTAAATTTTAACCAGTTCTTCTTAACAGCATGTTCTGAAAGATTAGGAAAACTAGCAACAACAAAAGAAAGGGCAAAAATACCTAAAGGAAAAGTATAAATATTAAAGGCCAGATTATAAACAGCCAAACTTCCAATAACTAAAGTTGAAGCGATAACAGTTAATAATAAAATATTTATTTGAGTTACAGCTAAACTTAAAACACGAGGTACCATTAACTTAAAAAGTCTAATAATTCCCTCTTCTTTAATGGCAATTAACCAGCGATAACGGAATCCAAGCAAAAAACTGGCAGAAGATTGAAGAAGTAAATGCAAAAAAGCGCCCAAAACTACGCTCCAAGCCAAACCAAACACTCCCCATCTATCGGTAAAAAATAATATGCCAAAAATAATGCCTAAATTATAGAAAATCGGCGCTAAAGAATATACCAAAAAATTTTTTAAAGACTGCAATATCCCGCCAAATAAGGCACTAACGCCTAAAAATAAAGGACTTAAAAGCATAATCCGTGTTAACCTAACAGTTAAACTAATTTTGTCCGAAGAAAAACCAGGCACTATTAAAGGAATCAAATATGGAATAACAAAGAATAAAATCAAGCAGATAACAACAACTATAATCAAAATCAAATTTAAAACTTGATTAGCAAAATACAAAGCTTTTTCTGAACTCCTATTCTTTAAATAATCGGTAAAAATAGGGATAAAGCCGGCTGATAAAGCGCCAAGTATAACTAGATTATATACTAAATCAGGGATACGAAAGGCTGCATAATAAGCATCCAAATCAGAACCAGCACCAAAAGTGCTTGCTAAAAGATGATCTCTGATTAAGCCTAACAAACGACTAGCAAAAGAAGCCAAAGCTAAAATAAAAGCTGCTTTAGTTATAGATTTAGTCTGGTTTTTAAAAATTTGATAAATCACGACTGAAGTAAAATAACAGAGATTTGAGGAATAAAATCTCTGTTATTTAAATTAAAAAGAAATTTCTGTCACTAATCTCAAGAACAATCTCATAAATTAAATTTTACTTCAAAAATCTCATCTCTTAGCAAAGAGTTTTGAAAGCCCGTTTCTCCTATCTGTTGATAACAATCTAAACAAGAGTAATCATTTGTCTGTTGATTAATGCCTTTAAGACTTTGATAAGAAATTTTCCAATCCGAAGGAAAATTTAATTTATGAATAAAATAATTATTTTGAATGCCCGGCTGTTTTTGAACCGTTAATATGTAAGAACTGCTGTTAAAATTAAAAGGTAAAAGATATTCAAAAGTTATCTCTTTTGTTTCGCCGGGCTTAAGATAAAACCAAGCGCCAAAAACAGTTTTGTTGTTCTCTTCAAAAATATCAACCCCTTCTTTAGTAGTCATTTTAGCCTCAATTCGACTAACTAAAGGGTCTGTTTTAAAATTGCCATCAAAGTAATCAATAGGAGACTTATATTCTTCAATTGTCTGCCCTTTAACTGACAACAATTTACTCCCTAAAGGCAAATAAATTCTTATATAATCAGCATTAACTTTATTTTGCCACTCATATTTTGAATTTTCTCCGTGATGATGACGAATAACAGTTAATTTATCAACGATCGTTCCATCTGAACTAATTTTGCTTTGATGGATAATTTTTTGTTCAATAACTCTGTCTGTTTTATAACCACCGATATTGCTGTTAATTACCGCCAAATAATCTCCTAATCTCTGAACAATCTTTCCGGCCCAATTCTGGTCTTCTGCTAATGATTGAACAGTTTCATCTCTAAAATAAAGCAAAATATCTTTTTCTCTCAAAGAATCCTGTAAAGCTTTTAAAACTTCTTTACGCTCGTTTAAATCTAAGTGGTTTATCTTTTGAATCAATAAAGGAGCAAAATCAGCTAAAATTTTTTTAGGACGATTTATTATTTTATCATAGTCAACCTCAACTTTGTATTGAATAACCTCAACGAAATTCTTATCAGTTAAAACGACCTGATAATCGGGCATTTCAATGGGTCCGACAATTTTTAATAATCGTTCAATAACTTTAGGCGTAAAAGCGATAACACCATCAACTGTCGGACCGCCGCCTTTTTCATAAAACCAAGCTATTTTCTGAGCCGAAGTAGGAAAATCAGCAAACCAGTTAGCGTCATGCATTGACCAAATAGGACTGATTTTTTGAATAGGGCGAGGGGGAACAATTTTTTCTTGTAATTGCCCATCAAGATTAAATACACCATCAATAAAAAGCTTTTTAATTCTGCCTTTGTCTAAATTTAACAAACCGTATGTGCCAATAAATCCTCCTGTAGCTCTAATCTCAGAACTATTCTCAAAAACAAACAAATAATTTTTAGGCAACTGATAACCTAAAACATCTAAAAATATCGGATAGTTATCTAAAAATTCTTCAAGCCGATAGGTAACTTCGGGCAATTTTGACTTTAAGTTTTTAAATTTTTCTTGAAAATCATCAGGCAAATCATCAATTTTAACCTGATTAATCTCATTTTGAGCAATCAAAAGGTCAGTTAAAGCCAAAGATAAAAAAGGCTTTGACTCGAAAAATTTATCAGTTAAAGAAAAAACATATTGACTATCAATTAAAGGCTGTAAAGCTCGAGATAAATTCTGGCCCGCTGAAGCCATTTTTCCTCCTGCTTTAATTAAATGTCTACCTGAAGAAAGTTTAGAACAACCAG
>CAYZRO010000014.1:0-9522 GCA_964480905.1 uncultured Candidatus Saccharibacteria bacterium | reverse complement strand
GGTTCAACGTCACCCTTCCAAGGTGAAGAGACGGGTTCGACTCCCGTATCCCGCTCCAGAATTTAACTTTCTAGGATTTTACTGACAGATATTCAACGGCATCTCGCACCGTCTTATAGGGGTTAGCCGCAGCCGTCTTACTGTCAATTTTCAAGAATTTTTGACAAAATAAATTCAAACAAAACTCGCTCAATAAACCTTTCAACAGACAACAAGTTAAAATAATACATTAAAATTAAACAGGATATGATTAACAAAATAGAAAAATTCGCCATATCAACAGTTAAAAAAGCAGGGCAAATTCTTTTAGAATATTATCAACAAAACGAAATAAAAACAAAAAGAAAATCGACAAATGAAATTGTCACACAGGCTGATGTAGATATAGAAAAATTTATCATTCAGAATATTGAAAAATATTTTCCCGAACACTCTATATTTTCAGAAGAAAAAGGAAAAATATTAAAAAATAAAGATTTAATTTGGTATCTCGATCCCTTGGACGGCACCCGGAATTTCTCTCATAAAATCCCGTTTTTTTGTATCTCGTTAGCTTTCAGTCAACAAAAAGATATTATTCTTGGTTTTGTCTATGATCCCATTCATCAAGAATTTTTCACTGCCAAAAAAACAAAAGGTGCCTATGTTAATAATCAAAAAATAACCGTAAATCAAACAAAATCTTTCAGGCAATCTTTATGTATCTTAGACTGGCGTTATTCAAGTAATAATGCAAAAAATTTTAGCAAAATCTATTCACAGCTCAGTCACTCAACTAACCATCTTAAGAGTTTTGGCTCAGCAGCTTTAGATCTTTGTTACTTAGCCAGCGGACGTATTGATTTAGTAATCCTAGACGGTCTAAGACCTTATGACTGGGCGGCTGGCGCTCTTATCGCCCAAGAAGCTGGCGCCTTAATTAGTCAGCTTAACAAGAAAAATTGGAATCTAAAAGCAAAAAATATAATCGCTGCCAATAAAATACTTTATAATAATTTTTTTCTTGAGTATTGGAATAAAATAAACGATTAAATAACCAAAAAGCTTCTCATACGAGAAGCTTTTTGGTTATTTCAAAAGAACAATAGTTATTTAACTGCGTCTTTAAGGCTTTTGCCAGCTTTAAATTTGGGCACTTTAGTAGCAGGAATTTTAATCTTAGCTCCGGTACGAGGATTAATACCCATCCGAGCTGATCTTTTAGACACACTAAATGTGCCAAAACCGGTCAAAACTACTTTCTTGCCCTTAGAGAGAGACTTGGTAATAGACGTTAGCATTGCCTCAATGGCTTCAGCCGCCTCCTTTTTTGAATGACAAACTTTGGCAACAGCCTCTATGAGTTCTTCTTTATTCATTTAATTTACTTATGGGCCACGGTATACCGGCTACCTTAAAAGGTAGACTGTAAACTATAGACCCTAAGTTTTTAAAGCTCGACCTTTACAAAACTCCTCCTTTAATTATAATACAACACTTTCCTGAAGTAATTCAATATTTTTAGCTAATCCGGTTGATCTATCAACATCAATTAAAACACTCGAAGCTATAACAGAACTGTTCTCAGAGGCTAAAATAAATTTTTGAGGCATCTGAGTAAGAAATCCCTTTAAAACAGTTTCTACATCTAAGCCTAAAATAGAATCTCTTGCTCCAACCATTCCTACATCAGAAATATAGGCAGTTTTTTGCGGTAAAATAACAGCATCGGCCGTGGGCACATGAGTATGGGTACCAATTACTGCTGAAACCCGACCGTCCAGATACCAACCCAAAGCCCTCTTTTCGCTAGTAGCTTCAGTATGACAATCAACAATTATCGCATCTACTATTTTTTTATCATCTCTATTTGCAAAAGGTAAAGTATAATCTTCTAAAATTTTATCAGCTTTGCGAAAAGGATCATCATAATTCTCTCTCATAAAGACTCGGCCGATTAAATTCAATATCAATATCTCTTTGCTCTCTTTTTTTAACAACTTGTAGCCAACCCCAGGCACTCCTTCAGGATAATTAGCCGGCCTAATTAATGGTTTGTTCTCTTGAAAAATCTCTTTTACTTCTTTCTGGCACCAAATATGATTGCCGGAAGTTAATAAATCAATGCCATAGGATAAAACTTCATTAAAAGTTTTTTTTGTTACGCCTTTACCATGAGCTAAATTTTCTCCATTAGCAATAATAAAATCAGGGGAATATTGCTTTCTCCATTTTGTCACTATTCGAGCCAAAGCCTCACGACCTGGACGACCAACAATATCTCCAAAAAAAAGTATCCTCATAAATTTTATTTTGCGTACTCAATAATTCTCATCTCACGGATAACATTTATCTTTATTTCGCCAGGATAGCGAAGTTCTTCTTGTATTCTCTCAGCAATCTTTTGAGCTAACTTGTGAGCGCCAAAATCATCAATAAGTTCAGGATGAACAAACACTCTCACTTCTCGTCCTGCTTGAATCGCGTAAGCTTTCTCTACGCCCTCAAAAGAACTAGCTATCTTTTCCAGTTCGCCCAACCTTTTCAGGTAAGCTTCTAATGTATCTTTACGAGCACCGGGACGAGCCCCAGAAATAGCATCTGCTACTTGAACAATCACTGCTTCTAGGCTTTCATAAGGATATTCTTCATGGTGCGATTTCATCGCTGTTATTACATCTTCTTCTACATTGAATTTTTTAAGAAGATTAATACCGATATCAACATGAGAACCCTCAACTTGATGGTCAACTGACTTTCCAATATCATGAAGCAAACCGGCTTTTTTTGCAACATCAACATTAGCGCCAAGCTCCACTGCTATAGCACCGGCTAAATGAGCTACTTCCAATGAATGAAGAAGGACATTCTGACCAAAACTTGTCCGAAAACGCAACCTCCCTAAAAGAAAAATTAAATGAGGATCCAAACCAACAATACCAACATCGTATACAGCCGCTTCGCCAGCTTCCTGTATTTTATGACTTATTTCTTGACGAGCTGTTTCAACCACTTCCTCAATTCTAGCTGGCTGAATACGACCGTCTAGAACCAATTTTTCTAAAGCTAACTTGGCTATTTGCCGCCTTACCGGGTCAAAAGCAGAAATAACGATAGCGCCCGGCGTATCATCAACGATTACTTCTACTCCCGTTAACTTTTCTAAAGTCTTTATATTTCGCCCTTCTCTGCCTATAATTCTTCCCTTTAAATCATCATTTGGCAAGCTGACAGTGCTGGTCGTCATCTCGGCAGCCTGGGAAGCGGCATAACGCTGCATCGCTAAAACCATAATGTCTTTAGCTTTCTTTTCCAATTCTTCACGACCTTCTTGCTCTAATTTCTGAATCTTCTTTAAAAGAGTTTCTTTATGTTGATGCTCGACTAATTCCAACAACTGCCGTTTGGCTTCTTCCTGAGACAAATGGGCTGTTTTTTCTAGAATCTCTAACTGCTTTTCTTCTCTTTTCTCTAATTTTTCCTTTAATTGTTTAACTTTTCGTATTTTTTCTCTTAAATTTCTAAATTGTTCTTCTAACTCACTAGCTTTAACATCTAACTTTTCTTCTCTTTTTTCTAATCGTCTTTCTGCTCGAAAAAGTTGTTGCCTCCTCTCTTTTTCTTCTTTCTTAGCGTCATCTAGAATTTTAACCGCTTTATCATTCGCTTTAACTAAAATCTCTCTAGCCTTATTTTTAGCCTCTGCTATTAGTTTATTTAACTTAACCTCTATTGTCTCTGCCCTTTTGCGAGCAATGCTTTGCCGAGCGTAATATCCCAAAATAGCTCCTAAACTTAGAGCAATAATAGTAGTAAGAATCAAAATTAAATTTTCCATAAATTGTATTCATGTGCTTCATTCTACAAATGAGTATGCATTCTATAAAAATATATTTTTAACTCACATAATCCCACTTGTAGTAGTCACATTAACTGAATTCTAGATTGTATTTTTCTAAAAGCTGAAAAACTCTCTCGTTCCTTAAGGACTCTTTTATTTGTTCTCTTAATTGAGGTAAATTAATCTCTTTCTCAGCTTTCTGAATATTCGGATAACGCAAAAGTATTAAATTTATTTCTTTGTCTATCTCATCTTGAGAAATATCAACATTCTCTTTTTCGGCTATTCGATATAAAACAAGAGCATTCTGAACTCTTTTTTTTGCTTGTTCAACGAATTCTTTCTTTATCTTTTCTTCAGACTCATTGGATTGTTGTAAATAATTTTTAAATTCAATTCCAGAACTAGCTAAAGAATTCTTAAAATTATCCATCATTTTCTCTGTCTCTGTTTCTACCAAAACATCTGGCAAATCTATATTTGAATTTTTAGCGATTGTTTCTATAACCTCAATACGCCAAATCTCTCTATTTTTTTGTTTCTTCTCTTCCAGCAAGCCTTTCTTGATGCTCTGGCGAAGACTTTTTAAATCGGAAAAATTGCCTAAGGAACGAGCAAATTCGTCATTTAATTCAGGCTCTTCCTGCTCTTGAACGCTCCTCACCTTTACCTTAAACTTAACAAGCTTTCCAGCTATATCTTTTAAATGATAATTTTGAGGAAGTCTTAAGCTAAAAACCTTCTCTGCATTTTCTCTTAAACCAACTAAATTTTCTTCAAATCCTGGAACAAATTGGCCCCGACCAACAATTAAAGGATATTTTTTAGCTTCCCCGTTGTCAATTCTTTGATTATTAAGAAAAGCCGAAAAGTCAATTTCTACCCTATCTCCTTTTCGGATCGGTCTTCTCACGGCGACATATTTAGTTCGAGATTGCTTTAAATAATCCAATGCCTTATCTACTTCTTTTTCTTCAATTTCAGCTTTCTTTAGTTTAATCTTAGAAGCAATCTTTTTGTAATCGGCTAATTCAACTTTTGGCATAATAGCTACTGTTGCTTTAAATTCAAGATAATCATTTGGTTCCAAACGAGTAATTTTTATCTTCGGATAACCGATAGCTTCTATCTTATTTTCTAGTATCGCTTTCACATAAAATCGTTTCACTGCTTTTTCACCAGCTAAAGCATATAATTCTTTCTCGCTAATTCGCTGAAGAACTAATTCTCGGGGAGTTTGCCCAGGACGAAATCCATTAATTTTCAAATCCTTTGAAATCTCACGGGCTGCTTCATCCAAAAATCCTTCCCATTCAGCAAAAGGTACTCTTACTTTAATCTCCTTTTTTGAATGTAGTAAATCTTTAATTTCTGTCTCCATAATAGTTTTAATTGTATATCTTTTTTTGCAATCAGTCAATATCAAAAAACGCTTTTATGAAAGCGTTTTTTGATATTGAGATTAAAAAATTATCTAACTAAATTATAAAAGCAACGATTAAAATAGAAACGATATTAATAATCTTAATCATTGGATTAATAGCCGGGCCAGCAGTGTCCTTGCACGGATCTCCCACAGTATCACCAACCACACTTGCCTGATGAGCTAAAGACCCTTTACCGCCATATTTACCTTCTTCGATATATTTTTTGGCATTGTCCCAAGCAGCTCCTCCGGAAGTCATTGAAATAGCGACAAAAAGGCCTGTAATAATGCAACCCATTAAAAGACCACCTAAAGCATTAGGGCCAAATATAAAACCAACTAAAATAGGAACCAAAACTGGCAAAAGAGAAGGGAGAATCATTTGTTTTATAGCTGAACGAGTCACAATATCAACACACCGAGCATAATTTGGTTTTGCGCTGCCTTCTAAAATTCCTTTTATCTGATTAAACTGACGTCTCACTTCAGCAACAATTTGCCCACCAGCAAAACCTACTGCTTGCATAGCTAAAGCAGAAAAAATAAAAGGCAAAAGACCGCCAATAAAAAGTCCGGCTAAAACATATGGGTTATCCAATTGGAAAGAAAAAACTTGTGAGCTCAAATCATTCAATTCTTGAGTATAGGCAGCAAACAAAACTAAAGCGGCTAAACCAGCCGAACCAATGGCATAAGCTTTAGTTACTGCTTTAGTCGTATTGCCAACAGCGTCTAAACAATCTGTATTTTGACGAACATTTCCAGATAAACCAGCCATCTCGGCAATACCGCTAGCATTGTCAGTAATTGGCCCATAAGCGTCTAAAGCAACAATTATTCCGGTCAAAGAAAGCATAGCCACTATTGCTAAAGCAAGACCATATATTCCGGCAAACCAATAACTCAATAAAATACCAGCAACAACTATTATAATAGGCAAAGCAGTGGAAAACATTCCCATCGCTAAACCAGTAATAATGTTGGTTGCTGGTCCTGTCGTAGAAGATTTAGCAATAGCTTGAACCGGCCTGAACTTTTTAGAAGTAAAATAATCTGTGGCAAACATTAAACCGAAAGTAATTAAAAAGCCAATAAAAATCGGACCAAAAAGGCTCATAAAACTGAGGTTGTCTAAACTAACAAAAGAGAAAATCCATTTTATCAAAAACCAAGCGCCTATTGAAGCAAAAAGAGCAGTTACAATCAAACCTTTATAAAGACTATTCATAATTTCTTGATTATTTCTCAATTTAACAAACATAACACCTAAAATAGAAGATAAAAGAGAAATAGCGCCTAAAAGCAACGGCAAAATTATCAACCATAAATTATGTTCAAAAAGCAAGTCAGCTAAAAGCATAGCGGCAACTACAGTAACAGCATAAGTTTCAAATAAATCAGCTGCCATGCCAGCGCAATCACCGACATTATCACCAACATTATCGGCAATCACAGCCGGATTACGAGGGTCATCTTCTGGAATACCAGCTTCTACTTTTCCCACTAAATCAGCTCCTATATCTGCCGCTTTTGTATATATACCTCCTCCCAAACGAGCAAAGATAGAAATAAGGCTTCCACCAAATCCTAAAGCCACTAATGATTTTAAATCATAAAATAAAAAATAAAACCCACTTACTGACAAAAGACCTAAACTAGCAACTAAAAGACCAGTCACACTTCCACCACGGAAAGCTACTTTAAAAGCAGAAAATATACTGTCTTGAGCCGCTTGAGCAGTTTTAACATTGGCTCTAACAGAAATATTCATACCAATAAAACCGGCTAAAGCAGAACTAAAAGCGCCGACTAAAAAACCTAAAGCCATCTTTCCGTTCATAGTGATAAAAAGCAATATTGCAATAACTAAAGCAACAAAACCAATAGTTAAATATTGTCTTTTTAAATATGCCTTTGCTCCTTGACGAATAGACAAAGCAATTTCCTCCATCTTTGACGAACCTTGAGGCAAACGATTTATCCACCTAATAAGAAAAAAAGTAAAGATAATAGTTAATAAAGAAGAAAATATAATAAAATGTGGAGCAAAATTTATAGACATATTTTTCACTTTTTAATAATTTTTAATAATGCTTTATTAATAAAGCATTATTAAAAATTATTTAATTCTTTTCATCTTTATTATTTTCCGTTTTCTCTTTTTCGCTTTTATCTTTCTCCTTTGTTTTTTTATCGGCTGTCTTAGTCTCTATCTGACTCTCAACTGGTTTACTCTTAAGATTTTCCTTCTCTTCGTTTTTATTTTTTGTTTTTTGAGGCACTCGAACATCTATTTTCCAACCGGTTAATTTCGCCGCTAATCGCACATTTTGACCATCCTTACCGATAGCTAAAGAAAGTTGATCCTCAAGAACTTCAATCCTTGCCTCATTACGTTTTTTATTAATTTCTACATCTAAAACCTTTGCTGGTGACAAAGCATTGGCAATGAATTTCACCGGATCCTTAGACCATTCAACAATATCTATCTTCTCACCATTAAGCTCATTAATTACTGCTTGAACTCTTGTTCCCTTCTGTCCCACACATGAACCGATTGGATCAACTCCTTCCTCCTCAGAAAATACAGCAATTTTAGAGCGCGAACCAGCCTCTCGGGCAATAGATTTTATTTCAACTGTACCATTACTAATTTCTGGCACCTCAATAGCAAAAAGCCGAATAACTAATTTAGGATGAGCTCGAGAAAGTATAATCTTTGGCCCTCGAGAATCTTTTTGGACTTCAACAAGATAAAATTTCAAACGCTGACCTAAATAGTAATTATCGCGAGCAACCTGTTCCTCCGGAAATAATAATCCGCTTGTTCTGCCGATATCACAGAAAATTACTCCTTTTTCTATCCTTTGAACAATTCCACTAACTAACTCGCCTTCTTTAGCTTTAAATTCATTGTATACAGCATCTCTTTCAGCTTCTCTAATTCTTTGAATAATGACCTGTTTGGCTGTTTGAGCGGCCAAACGCCCATAATCCTTTAAAGGCTTTAAAGGAAAACACACCTCTTCTCCTATTTTTATTTCTTTGCTATTTTTTATAGGTTTAAAATTCTTGTTTAAAATTTTAGTTTGTTTATCTTTTAATAACTTAAGAACTTCTTTCTTCCAAATATGTTTTTCAGGATTAAATTTTATTTTTTTAATTATCTCGCCGTCAATTCTTTCTTGCTCTTCTATACTATTCTTTTCTTTTTCTTCCAACCCCTTTTCTTCAACTTCGTCATCTGATTTTATCACAGATTCATCAACAACAATTTTTGCCTGAAATACTTTTGTTTTACCTGTTTCAGGCTCAAGACGAACATAAATTAGCTGACCTTTACGGCCAGTTTCTTTTTTGTATGCGGCAGCCAAAGACATTTCAACAGTCTCCAAAACAGCTTCTTTTGAAATGCCTTTCTCCTCACAAATCTGTTCAATTGCTGAAACAAATTGTTTAATATCCATAATTTAAAATGAAATCCGTTATTGAACGGACCTTCTTTTATTAAAGTTACCATATTCTAACAAAAAAATCAACAATTTCTTTAAAAATAAATAACAATTCTTTTGCTGTCCTTGGTACAATTTTATCCATTTACAAAATGCCAGAGGTGGGATTCGAACCCACGACCTAGCGCTTATGAAACGCCCGCTCTGCCTCTGAGCTACCCTGGCTTTCGTAACTCAAAAATTCACAAATATCCTGGTTGCGGGGGCCGGAATTGCACCGACGTCTGGAGCTTATGAGACTCCCGAGGTACTACTCCTCCACCCCGCTATCTGATTATTAATTAATAAATAATTAATAAATAATTAATAAACTACAGATATTAAATTAACAAAAAATAGTATAACAAAATTTTAAAATAAAGCAAGGCGCAAAAGTACATTCTATAATAACCGCTTTTTATAATTCCCAAAAATTAAATATTTATTGCTATATTATAATACTTCTAGCTCTCTTAAAGCTTTACCAAAAGCTTCTACTGCTTCTTTAGCCGTGGAAACTTTTAATTTAAAATCAGCTTGATGAACAATATTATTTCTTACTTTATGAGCTTGCCAAACTTCATCAAGACAGCTTAATTGAGCTGTGGTTAACTGCTGTAATTTTTGACCCAAAGACTTTCCTCGATAGCCAATGATTTCTAAAACGTTATCTAAAAGCTTATCTGACTCAATTACGGCCAACTTTATATTAGCTTCATTTCCTGTCTCTAACATCTTCATAATTGAATTCCATTTCTTTAACATTCTTCTTTTTGAAGGCAAAG
>CAYZRO010000013.1:0-9600 GCA_964480905.1 uncultured Candidatus Saccharibacteria bacterium | reverse complement strand
TCTAAAGAAAATATTTCTTCATCATTGCCAGGATTCCAACCCAATAAAGCAATAAAATTAATTAAAGCTGCAGGCAGATAACCTTTTTGACGATAATCTTTTATGCCCATTTCTCCATGGCGTTTACTAAGTTTAGCCCTATCAGGTCCAAGTATTAAAGGCAAATGAGCAAATTGTGGCAAAGTAAAATTTAATGCTTCAGCTAGCAAAATTTGTTTAGGCGTATTAGATATATGATCTTCGCCTCTAATTACATGACTGATTTTCATTTTATAATCGTCAATAACTACAGCTAAATTATAGAAAGGCTGTTCTTCATTTTTAGCAATAGCGAAATCTCCAATTAGCTCTGAATTAAATTCTAGTTTTCCCCGAATTAAATCATTAAAAATGACTTTTTTGACAGGCGTTTTAAATCTTATAATAAACGGTTTACCTTCTGATTTAAATTTTTCTATTTCTTTTTGAGAGAGGTAACGACAATGACCTGAATAAATTGGCGGCTCTCCCCTACTCATTCTTTCTTGTCTTTGAGCCTCTAAATCTTCTTCAGAACAAAAGCAATAATAAGCTTTCCCTTGTTCTAATAATTGATTAATGTAAATTTTATAAATCTTATTTCTTTCTGATTGACGATATGGACCGTATTTTCCTCCTTTATCTATACCCTCGTCCCACTCAAGACCTAACCATCTTAAATTTTCAATAATATCTTTTTCAAAATTAGCTTTAGACCTTTTAATGTCAGTATCTTCAATGCGCAAAATAAATTTGCCCTGATGGTGCTTTGCGAAAAGATAATTATATAAAGCTGTACGAGCCGTACCAATATGAAGAAAACCTGTTGGGCTGGGAGCTAAACGCACTCTAATATTTTTTGAATCTTTTAAAGATAAAAGGGAAGAGAAAAACATTTTAATTAAAAAACAATAATTCTTGAGCTATTTTCTCAGCAGCATTAATTTTAGAAAAATTATGCGCTCTTTTGCTCATTTTTGCAAGAAGTTCAGGATTATCTAAAAGAGATTCTATTTTAGTCAAAAGCAGATTTGGCGTAAGATTCCTTTGCTCAATGACTGTTGTCGCCCCTGATTCAGCATAAACATACGCATTCATTTTTTGATGATCCGAAGCAGCCGTAGGCAAAGGAATAATAATACTAGGCTTACTTAATGCAGCTATTTCAAAAATAGTCCCTGAGCCGGCTCGCGAAATAACTAGATCTGCCAAAGCATAAGCATATTTTAAACCCTTTTCATCCAAAAAACCGAATAAACGATAATGAGGTTGATCGTATTTGCTAAGCAAAACAGAACTAAAAGTTCTCATCTCTTTTAAATGAACTAACCCGCATTGATGAATAATATCAAAATTTAAAGTTAATTTGCCAAGAAGTTTCAAAATAACTTCATTAATAACCTGAGCTCCCTGACTGCCCCCTAAAACTAATATGACTTTTCTTCCTGGCCGAAGATCAAAAAATTTGTAAGCTTCTTCCTTAGAAGCCTTTAATAACTCTGTCCTTATTGGGTTACCGATCAAGGCTATTTTTTCTGAATGGGAAGATAAATAAGAATTTGATAAGGGAAATGATAAAGCAATTCTTTTAGAAAAACGGAATAAAATCTTATTCGTTAAACCGGGAACAGCGTCTGATTCATGGACTAAAATTGGTATCCGATAAATCCAGCTTACTATAGCCACTTGAAAACTCCCATATCCTCCTTTAGCAAAAACCACATCAGGCATAAATAAGTAAACATACCAGAAGGCTTGAATAAGCCCCAAAGGTATTTTTAAAAAATCTATAAGCATTTTCCAAGAAAAATAACGTCTAAATTTGCCGGCAAGAATAATTTTTGTTCTAATCCCGTTTTTTTCCAAAATAGAACGACTAAAACCATTAGGTCCTATAAAAAGTAAATCAGTGTCTTGGTTTGTCTTTTTTATGGCTCTTGCTACCGCCACTAAAGGATAGATATGTCCACCTGTGCCACCGCCTGTAAAAAGTATTCTCATATATTTTGTCTTACAAATAAAATATTCTTCACTAAGTTTATTCTACACAATTTTTCTAGATTTGGAAATATTTAATAAAATTCCTACAGCAATCAATAATAAAAATAAAGATGAACCACCATAACTAACAAACGGCAAAGGCAAACCAGTTAAAGGGATTAAACCGCTAATAGCGGCTATATTAACAAAAGCTTGACCAACAATCCAAGAAATAATTCCAACAATAAGCAAACGCCCAAAAATATCAGATGTCCGAGAAGCTAAAACAAAACCTTGAATGCCTAAAGCTAAGTAACAAAAAACTAAAATGAGAGAACCAATAAATCCTAATTCTTCGGCTATAATTGCAAATATTGAGTCGCCCACCGGCTCGGGTAAATAAAAATATTTTTGGCGACTTTGACCAAAACCTACGCCTGCAATTCCACCAGAACCAATAGCCAATAAAGCCTGGTTTATCTGATAGCCTTGCCCCTGAGGATCTATGTCTGGCTCTAAATATACTAATAAACGAGACATACGATAAGGGGCAATATTTATTAAAACAAGAAAAATAATGAGAATTAAGAAAAATGTTAAAAAGATATGCTTTATAGGTGCGCCGGCAACAAAATACATACTTAAAGCTATCAAAAAAATAACTCCTAAAGTACCAATGTCCGGCTGAAGAGCAATAAATATTCCTAAAGTTCCTATCATTATTAAAAAAGATAACAAACTAAAAGAAGATGCTTTTTTGCGTTTTTCAAGCCAAGCAGATAAATATATAATAAATGACAGCTTTGCCAACTCGCTTGGCTGAAATGAAAAACCGGCTATATTTATCCATCTTTTAGCTCCACCTGAACTATATCCTAAATGTGGGACAAAAACCAAAAATAAAAAAACTAAAGAGATTAAGAATAAAGGTAAAGCGATTTTTTTTAAAAAATGATAATCAATTTTATATGCTAAGTAGGCGAAAATTATACCAACGGCTATACCATAAATCAACTGATGCAAAAAATAATGATAAGTATAACCAAAATTTCTTTGAGAAAGAACCATACTTGCACTAAAAAGCATCACTAAACCAAAAACAATCAGAAAAGAAAACACAGACAAAAGGAAATAGTCAGGAGAACCTTGTTGACGCATAAAAAAATAATATCTTTTTATTTATAATTAATTTGATTAACAGCATTTTTAAATTGGTCTCCTCGATCAAACTCATGCTTAAACAAACCAAAACTGGCACAAGCCGGTGACAAAAGAACAATATCTCCTGATTCTGATAATTCTTTAGCCATCCAAACAGCACTCTCCATATTATCAAACTGATAAATAGGCAAAGATAACTTTTTGCCAACCAGTCTTTTCTCTACTGCCTCTCTAAGTTTTTTTGTCGCCGTGCCTTCAAGCAGTATTAATCCTTTAACTCTTCTCATAATAATTTTAGCCAAAGATTCAAAATTTAAGTTTTTATCTGCTCCTCCGGCAATTAGAATAATTTTCTTCTTCTTAAGGGGAAATGATCTTATAGCGGCAATTGTTGCTTCAGGAATAGTGGCTGTCGTATCATTTATGTATTTCACTCCGTTAATTTCACTAACTAACTCTAAACGCCCTTCTAAACCACTGAATTCCTTTAATGTTTTATAAATTAATTTAGGCTTAATATTATAAATCATTGCTACAGTTGCCGCGGCTAAAATGTTAGTTAAATTATGCTCCCCTCTCAGTTTAATCTCATTTAATTGACAAATCCTCTTGCCTTCTTGACCAAAAACAATTTCTACGCCTTTTAGCCAACAGCCTATATTGACAGTTTTATCCTGTAAGAAATTAATTTCTGGAATGCCCTTTTCAGAAGCATAAAAATATATTTGAGAGCGTGTTTTTAAAGCAAAATTTCTAACAATTGGATCATTATAATTTATCACCAAAAAATCTCTCTTTTTTTGAAATCTAAAAATTAATTTCTTATCATCAATATAACTTTCAAATGAATCGTATCTATTTAAGTGATCAGGGAAGATATTTGTGACTACCGCTATATGTGGACTTTTAAGATGATTAGCCGCACCAGCCAACTGCCAACTGGAAAGCTCTAAAACAACAATAGTCTCTCTATCAATATTTTTTAATTCTGTTAATACTGATTTTCTAATATTGCCAGCCAAGACAACTTTTTTATATTTCTTCTTAAAAATCTCTGCAATTAAAGTAGCAGTTGTAGATTTGCCTCTGGTACCGGTAACGCCAATGATAGGCGCTGGACAAAGCTCGAAAAAAATGCCAATGTCTGTTTCAATAGGCACTTTATTCTCTCGAGCAATTTTCAAATATTTAGACTTGTTTGGCACGCCGGGATTTTTAATAACCAAATCTGTGTTAATAAAGTCTTCGGAGCGGTGTTGCCCCAAAACATATTTTGCCGAAATGCCCTCTAGCTTTTCTAAAGATTTGCCCAACTCCTCCTTAGGCTTTAAATCAGTGATTAAAATTTTAGCTCCTTTTTTTGCTAAAAATTTTACCACTCCTACCCCACCTCCATGAGAGCCTAATCCCATTACTGTAACGCGTTTATTCTTTAAATTAGATAGAAATTTTTTATCTATTTTTTTATTTTCTAATATAGAAGAAATCATATAAATGTAATTATAACAAAAAACTATCAATAAAGTATAGGATTAAACCAATAACGGCCATAACTCCGGCAATCATCCAAAATCGCATAGTTACTTTTGTCTCCGGCCAACCTAAAGCTTCAAAATGATGATGCAAAGGACAGGAATAAAAAATTTTCTTTTTTCGTATTTTTTTTGAAAGAATTTGCACAATCGTCGAAAGCGACTCTAAAACAGGAATAAAAGCAATGAAAGGCAAAAATAAAAATGCATTCGTCAGCATAGCAATTATTCCTAAAGTCACTCCTAAAGACATTGCTCCTGTATCGCCCATAAAAAATCTTGCCGGATAAATATTGAACCAAAGAAAAGCTAACAAACTTCCTATAATTACTCCACAAAAAGTAGCCAAATCAAAACGCCCTTGCGTATAAGCAATTATACCGTAAGCACTAAAAGCTATCATTAAAATCCCTCCGGCTAATCCATCTAAACCGTCTGTTTCATTAATAGAGAAAGAAGTGGCAACGATAATAAAAACAAAAATAGGGATATACCAAAATCCTATATTAAAATCTCCAATAAAAGGGATATGAACAAAATCCCAATCTAATTTATAAAAAAACCACCATGAGCCTATCAAAGCGATGCCGGTATAAACAAGTAAACGATGCCTCACTTTTAACCCGCCATTTTCGCTTCTAATTAAGTTTAAAAATTTTGTTTGGAATTTTGGCTTAATTTTAAATATACCCAGCAAATCATCTCCTAACCCGACCAAAGCTGAAGCCACTAAAGCGCCTAAAGGCAACAATGTTTCTCCTCGACTCAAAAAATTTAAATGATGCCAAAAAGACGAAGAAGATATGCGAGACAAATAATAGAATAAAATAGTTAAAAAAAGCGTAGTCAACCAAATCAAAATTCCACCCATTGTTGGTGTTCCTTCTTTTTTCTTATGCAAAGAAGCATAAATCGGCACTCCATTAGTCCGAATATGCTTCCCCATCCTGTGTTTTGAAAGAAAACGTCCTAAAAAAGGCGTCCAAGAAACGGCAACTAAAAACGCTAAAGCTGATAATCCTAAAACTCGTGATATGTAAAATATATCTGTCATATTTTTATTCTTTTTTTATTTTAATTTTTATTATTTTATTATCTTTATTGCCATTTATAAGCCTTCTCGCTCCACTCGATTAAAGTTCTTGCATCTTCAAATCTATCTTTTGAATGTAAAACAACAGTAATTAAATATCCTTTTTCATTTGGCGCTCTGGAGACTGCAACAATACATTGACCAGCTTCTTCTGTATAACCAGTCTTTCCTCCCAATATATTACTCATTGTTCTTAAAAGATGATTATTATTTATCACATGATGGGTAACTTGGCCGTCAATTGAAGAAAAAGTTACTTCCTGAGTCCCTAAAATTTGCCAAAGATAAGAGTTTCTCAAACTATACTTTATAATATTCACTAAATCATAAGCGTTTGATGTGTTATCAGCCGAATAGCCAGTGGGATCAGTGAAATAAGTATTTTCCAAACCCATTTGATGAACTTTTTGATTCATTAAATTAATAAAATTTAAGTTAGGATTTTTGTCTTCTACTTCTTTAGCTAAAGCTAACGCCGCGTCATTACTTGACTCCATCAAAAGCAGCTGTAATAAGTTATAAACAGTTAATTTCTCTCCCTCTTTCAACCTTCCTAATCCCGGATAAAAGGTAATCATATTACGATTTATTGAAACCTTATCCTCTAATTCTAGCTTATCAAAAACTACTAAAGCAGTGATTATTTTAGTTAAACTAGCAATAGGCAAAATTTGATAAATATTTTTTTGAAAGAGCACCCTATCTTCTGGCATCTTAACTATAATAGCCGCTTGAGCACTAACAACAGGCTCATTTATGCTCCAATCTCGCTCTAAAGTTAATGAAGGATTAAGCGATGCCTGAATAAACCCTTTGTCTAGCGGCAATTGCCTGCTAACTGAAGCTGGCATTTTATCTTGGGTTTTTAAATAATCAAGATTAAATTTTAGGTTTATATGAGCACAAAAAGACCAAACGAGCAAAAAAAGTATAATAAATAATAGACTTAGCTTTCTATTTACTAATCTAAATTCTGATTTCGGCATAATACAACTTATTTTTTC
The DNA here is from genome assembly GCA_964480905.1 of uncultured Candidatus Saccharibacteria bacterium. GTDB lineage: Bacteria > Patescibacteriota > Minisyncoccia > Portnoybacterales > JAGGTM01 > CAYZRO01. Next base: position 2,812 of record CAYZRO010000013.1, on the reverse strand, counting down.
TTTACTGATTTTTTTCTTGTTTTTTTAGATTTTGCTTGGGAAAATATACCATTAAAATAATCGCCCAATGATTTTCTAAAATCATTTTGCGAAAGCTCCAAAGAAAACCGATAATCGCCACCATTAACAATTAATTTTTTCTCTCTTAATAAGCTTTTATCCAACAGGACAAAATATTTCCAAAAGGAACCGAAAGGAGGAATGTTTCCTAATTTTATACCTTTTAAATGTCCTCTCATCCATCTTTCACTGACAAAAGAAATTTTTTTCTTTCGCGTATTTTTTAAAGGATGTTTTTTTAATTCTTTGGTTAAAAAATTTTCTATTTTTTTAAAATCAATATTTCTATGAGCAGGAACTAAAACAAGAAAAAATTGATTGCTAATTTTTATTAAAGCTGTTTTAACAACCTGAGAAGGAGGCAAATGTAAAGTAGCTGACTTGTCTAAAGCAGTATAAACAGGACGATGTTCAACAATTTTATATTTTATTCCATTCTTTTCTAAATAATTTAAAATTCTTTTAGGAATCATCTTAAAAGGTTTATTACCCTACTTTATTATTTTTATATGCAGTTCTTCTAACTGCTCCTTATCAACTTCATTAGGCGCCTCCATAACAGCCGTAATACCGCTTCCTGTCGTCGGAAAAGGAATGACCTCTCTAATGCTAGGTTCATTAAGCATTACCTGCAGCCAGCGATCAGAACCAGCGATGCCTCCGTGCGGTGGAACGCCATACTCAAAAGACTTTAATAAATGACCAAATCTATTCTTTATTTCATTTTTAGAATAACCTAATATTTCAAAAACTTTACTTAAGATTTTAGGATTAGTAGTCCGGATACTGCCGCCGAAAACCTCGCAACCATTCAAAATTAAATCATATTGTTGAGCCCGAATCTTAAAAATCTCCTCCCCTTTTAAATTTAACAGATCAATGTCATCAGGATGAATGGCTGTAAAAGGATGATGACAAGGGCCTATAGAACCATCGTCTTTCTTTTCAAACATTGGAAAATCAACGACCCAAACATAGGATAAAAGATTATCGTCTTTAGGTTCTTGACGTAAGTCTGGCGAATCAACTTTATATTTATCCATTGCTTCGTGATAAGTAATTCTAGGAAATGGTTTTTCTTGTATTTTTTTATTTAAAACTTCTTCTGAAACTTTAATAACCATCTCTTCTACTAAATTCAAAATATCCTCTTGGGAAACAAAAGACATTTCTATATCTATCTGGGTAAACTCCAATCCTCTATCAGCTCTAATGTCTTCATCTCTAAAACAACGGGCAAACTGGAAATAGCGTTCTAATCCGGCAATCATTAATAACTGCTTATACTGTTGAGGGCTTTGAGGAAGGGCATAAAATTTTCCTAGATGTAAACGTGAAGGGACCAAAAAATCCCTAGCACCTTCAGGCGTACTTTTAGTTAAAATAGGCGTCTCGATTTCAATAAAACCCTTCTTTTTTAAAAAATCACGGATATAAGACTGCCATTGGTAGCGTAAAATAAGATTATTTTTTATCCGTTCGCGACGCATATCTAAATAACGGTACTTTAATCTCTTATCTTCACTAATTTCATAACCATCTGTCTCTATAGGAAAAGGCAATGTTTTAGACTGACTTAAAATTTTAATCTTATTCACTAAAACTTCTACTTGACCGGTGGACAACTTATTATTCTCCATACCTTTAGGGCGACGGTTTACTATACCTTTAATTTCAATAACCCACTCTGGCCGAAGAGTATCAGCCAATTTATAAACTTCTTTTTCAGAAGGAGAAAAAACCAGTTGCATCAAACCGGTTCTATCGCGCAAATCAATAAAAATAATTTGCCCGTGGTCGCGACGAGAATTCACCCAACCGGCTAAAACGACTTCTTGGTTTATTAAATCTTTAGCTTCCTGATTAAAAATTCTTTTCATATTTTCACAGTTATATAAAAATTTGCTTTTTAATACATCTATTTTTTCATTATATCTATTAATTTTCCTCTTGCCAATAGAAAATTATACACAGCCATAAAAAAATCGAACGCTTTAAGTTCGACTATCTAATAATTAAATTTTTTATTCTTATAATTTATTTACTATTTATTATTTTCAAATAAATTTTTTGTCTTGGCCACTAAAGGTTCTTTTGCTTTAGAATATAAAGATTTCTCCCTCTTGTTGTAAGGCACTTGAGCCGGCGATGACAAAAACTCTACAGCAATTTGGCAAATATACATTCCCGGGTATAAAACTACAGGTAAACTGGACTGATTACTAATTTCTAAAGTCAAAGTACCTTCATAGCCAGGATCAACAAAACCCGCTGTATGAACAAGAAGTCCCATCCTAGCTAATGTACTTTTACCTTCAACTCTCAAAACGATATTATCAGGCACTTTTATATACTCTTTAGTATGAGCTAACACAAAGTTATTGGGATGTAATATGAAAAATCCATTACTATTAATTTTGTAAGTTAAAATAAAATTATCATCGGGCAAGTTCTTTTTAACATCCAAAATATACTGTCTAGTAATGTTAAAAACTTTAAAAATATTGCCTAATTTCAAATCAATGGAAGCCGGACCAATTTGATCTGGTTTAATTCTTGGTTTAAAAACCAATAGCTTTTTTCTTATTGCTTTTTTAATATCTTGGTCAGATAAAATCATATTTTTTTCTTTCAAAATAAACAGTGGAGACGGCGGGATTTGAACCCGCGACCCCCGCAGTGCAAATGCGGTGCTCTGGCCACTGAGCTACGTCCCCTTTTACTCTAAATGAATTTTATTTTTTTATCTTAT
>CAYZRO010000012.1:0-9711 GCA_964480905.1 uncultured Candidatus Saccharibacteria bacterium | reverse complement strand
AATGCTGATTTAGCGCGTAAGAATAAAGATGAAGAAAAGGCAAATGATTACCTGAGCAAAGCAGAAGAAAATTTGAATAAAGCAATTAATTTGAAAGCTGATTACTGGCCGGCCCACTATCAGTTAGCTTTAGTTTATGATCGGCAAGGTAGGCTTAAACAGGCTATTGCTAAATTAGAAAGCCAGAAACCTTTTGCTTCCAATGATGCCGGATTGGCTTTTCAATTAGGATTATTTTATTTGAGAGACAATCAGAAGTCCAAAGCCCAAAAGGAACTTGAGAGAGCGGTTAAGATTTATCCTGATTATTCTAACGCTCTCTGGTATTTGGCTTCAATTTATGATGAAAAGGGGCAAAAACAAAGAGCAATAGAGTTATTAGAGAAAGTAGAAAAATTAAATCCTGAAAATCAGTTAGTAAAGCAAACTTTAGAAAATATTCGGGCAGGCGGTTCAATGTTCAATCCGCCCAAACCGCCGGCTGATCAGGAACCTCTTGAGTAGGTGCGCACAGGAGAGTGGCATATGAAACAAACAGCGCCATTTTAAAATGGCGCTGTTTGTTTCATATGCCAAAGATATTTTGCTGTTTTCGTTTTTTCTATAGTTTTTATCTACGGCTTATGAGGGCTGAAGAGAGTGTATTTTCGTCCATATATTCCAATTCACTGCCTGTGGAAAGGCCTCGGCCTAAGTGGGTAAGTTTTATTCCATATGATTTTTTAAACGGTAAAAGCAAACGTTCTAAATATAAGGCTGTTGTGTCGCCTTCAGTTGTTGGATTAAAAGCTAAAATTATTTCTTTAATTTCTTTTTTTTGGGGGCTTTTATTTGACAAGGAATTTTTTATCCTTTCAATTAGTTCTTTTATTCTGAGCTGGTTTGGACCAATGCCATTGTGCGGTGAAAGAAATCCGCCTAAAACATGGTAAAGGCCATTATATTGTTTAGTTTTCTCTAAAGCGATTAAATCAGTAATTCTGGCTACTACGCAAATTATTGAGTGATCGCGTTGAGGATTATGGCAAATGCTGCAAAGTCTAACAGAAGAAGCATTAGGGGAGGCATTAGGATAAGAATTTCGTTTTTTCAGATCAATGACATTAAAACAGTTTTGGCAAAAGCTGATATTGCGGCGCAGTTGTTTTATCGTTTCGCCAAAATCTTTTAATTCTTTTTCTGGCCGCTCTAGCAGATAAAAAGCTAATCTGGTGGCTTGCCGAGGTCCAATTTCCGGCAGTTGTGATAGTTTATTTATTAAATTTTCTAATGATTGAGGGAGCATTTATCAGAATTTTATTTTTAAGTTTTATTCTGTGTAATGTTTTTCTAAATTTTGGAAGCTGGCTTGTGATTCATTCCAGTACAATTCTACTTTGGCTAAGGGGCCATTCCGATGTTTGGCAATAATGATGTCAGCGATATTTTTTCTTTCCGTATTTTCTTTTTCTTTATCTTCCCGATAAATAAATAAAACGACATCCGCATCTTGTTCTATACTGCCGCTTTCCCGCAAATCAGCTAACCGTGGAATTTGAGGAGAGCGTGCTTCTACGGCTCGAGAAAGCTGTGAGATAGCCAGCACCGGTACTTCTAATTCGCGTGCCAATGATTTGAGAGAGCGGGAAATTTCAGTGACTTGTTGGACAATACTATCTCGAGTCGAGGTAGAGCTCATTAATTGCAGGTAATCAACAATTAATAATCCTAATCCATGTTGGGCTTGGAGTCGGCGAGCCATTGTTCTCATTTGGAGTATATTTGGCGAAGGAGCGTCATCAATAAATATAGGGGCTTCAGAAAGTACACCTAAAGCGTCTTGTATGCGTTTTAAATCATTATCTTCGCCTTCCATTAAGAGACGTCCTGTTCTTAGACGCCATAAATCTACGCCGGCTTGAGCGCTAAGCAGTCGGTCAACAATATCATGTTTAGACATCTCTAAGCTAAATATGCCGACAGGAACTTTATAACGAATTGAAGCCGTTCTGGCGACATCAAGGGCAAATGCGCTTTTTCCTAAACTAGGACGGGCGGCTAAAATAATTAAGTCTGATTTTTGCAAGCCTGCCAAATAGTTATCTAAGTCATTAAAGCCTGTGGGTATGCCGCGAAGTCTGCCGTCGCCTTTATGCAGGCTATCAATCCTTTCAAATGCTTCGCCTAAAGCGCTTTTAATAGGCAAAAATTCTTGAGTAAGGGATTTTTGAGAAATGCTGAAAATTTTTTGCTCTGCCTGATCAAGGATGTTTTCAATATTTTCTGTTTCTTGATAGCTGATTTGCGTAATTTGGTCAGCCGCTTCAATAAGATCCCTAAGAATTTTTTTCTGATGGACAATTTTAGCGTAATGGATTATGTGGCTGGCTGTGGGCACAGAATTTATTAATTGTGTCAGGTAAGTAGAACCACCAATTTGTTCAAGTTTTCCCATTTCTTCTAATTTATTGCTTAAACTGAGAATATCAATAGGTTCATTCTGATTATAAAGCGTTAGCATAGCATCAAAAATGATGTTGTGGATGTCTCGATAGAAATCGCCTTTATGGAGGATATCAGCCACCTTAACCATAGCGTTTTTATCAAGCATTAAACAGCCTAATACTGATTGTTCCGCTTCAATGTTTTGGGGCGGCAAACGGTTGAATTGTTGTTGGTGGTTATTTGGATAATTATTCATATAATTATTCATAAAATATCTTTATAGTATAAGAGCGATTGTATAGTTCGACAAGTCTTGACAAAAATAAAAAGCCAACATTTAAACAAGTCAGCTTTATTTTAATTTACTTTTTGTTCATTTATAAGATAATAATTATTTAGATGGCAATATCCGAAACCCGGACGGTGTATCTTCTATTTTAAACCCTTGCGATTCTACCTTTTGACGCAGAGCGTCGGCCTGTTTCCAGTCTTTATTTTTTCTCGCTTTTTCTCTTTCTCGAGCTAATTTTTGAATATTTAAGGGAATAGTTTTTGTTGATTTTACCTGTTTTAATTTTAGGGCCAAGACTTTATCTAATTCCATCATTAGCTTTCTGATTTTTTGAGCTGTTTTTTTATTTATCTGATTGTTTTGGATATATGGATTGGTTGTTTTTATAAATTTAAAAATTGAAGCTATGGCTTTGGGCGTATTAAAATCATCATCCATATATTTAACAAACAATTTTCTGGTTTGGATAATTTTGTCTTGAATTATTTTATCTTCTTTTTTTTGTTGATTATTTTTGATTTCTTTAAGTTTGAGAATAAAATTCTGTAATTTTTTTAAAGCTTTTTCGGATTTTTTTATATTTTCTTCGGTAAAGTTTATGGTAGAGCGGTAATGTTTGCTTAGAACAAAAAAGCGGACAGCTATAGGCGAGTGTTTTTCTAAAAGTTCAGGAATTTCAATGTAATTGCCCAATGATTTAGACATTTTTTGTCCGTTGATCTTAAGCAATCCGCTATGAAGCCAGTATTTAACAAAAGGCGTTTTGCCGGTGGCCGCTTCTGATTGGGCTATTTCATTTTCATGATGAGGAAAGATTAAATCTTGAGCTCCGCCGTGAATATCTATTTGAGAACCAAGATATTTTATTGACATTACGCTGCATTCAATATGCCATCCCGGTCGTCCCGGCCCCCAAGGGCTGTGCCAGAAAGGCTCTTTTGATTTTGTTTTTCCTTGGTTTTTGACAGCTTTCCATAAAGCAAAATCGCTTATATTTTCTTTTTCATATTTGTCGGTCTGGACGCGAGTGCCGGTTTTTGATTTATTTATTTTTATTCCAGACAGCCGGCCGTAATTTTTAAATTTTGAGATATTAAAATAAACAGAGCCTTTTTGTTCGTAAGCAAAACCCTTTTTTATTAGAATTTTTATAAATTTAATAATTTCTGGAATGTGCTTGCTGACTTGCGGATAGACAGCGGCTTTCTTGATGTTAAAAGTTTTTAAATCCTGATGAAAAAGCGGTAAATATTTATTGATTAATTTATTTAAGGAAATATTCAAAGCTTTAGCTTTTTTTACCATATCATCATGAATATCAGTGATATTCATGACAAATTTGACTTGGTAATTTTTATATTCTAAATAGCGTCGGATAATATCAAAAGCGATATAAGTTCGGATATGACCAAAATGACTGGGCCCGTAAATAGTAGGTCCGCAGACATACATTCCTACTTTTGGTGGATGAATTGGTTGGAATTTTTCTTTGCGATGCGATAAGGAGTTATAAACCTTTAACATAAGATTTATTTGCGAAATATTTTACATTATAACCATTTTTTCTTTCTAAAGTAGGCAAACATAATTAAAGCGCTGAGCATCATAACAAGCATAATTATCCAAAAAGTGGAAGGATTTTGAGCAAAAGAGTGATTTTCAAAAACATTCATACCAAAAATACCAGCTATAACGCTTAAAGGGAAAGTAATAAATGAAATAATTGTCAATATTTTTACTATTTCGTTAGTTTTGTTAGTCAGTAAAGAATTGTTAGTCTCTTCAATTGATTCAATCATTTCTTTGTGGTTTTCCAGGAGGTGCCAGAGTCTCATATGAGAACCGATAACTTCGCGATTAAGTGCTTCAATATTTGCTTTATAGACTTTGCTGTCGGGCAATTTCAATATTCTTTTATAAAAATAAGTCATTTTTTTGGCAATCTGTTTAAGGATTGTTTTTTGCGGTTTGATGCATCTTCTAATATCAATAATATCCCGTTTGACGATAGCGATTTCTACAAGCATTTCTTTTTGTTTGCCTTTAAAGACTTGGTCTTCAATTTTATCTATATGTTCAGAGATATGGTCGAGCATTGGTAGGCAGTTGTCAAGCAGGAAGTCCAGAATGTTTAAGACAAGATAGGGCGTATTTTTAAAATAGAGTTTTTTTAAATAATCTTGGACAGAGCAGTCATTAAAAAGAATATCCAAGCTGTCAATTTTATCGGGGTGTGAAGTAATAACTGCATTAGGGGTTAAAATAATATCTAATTCAACAGCTTTGGTTTGCCGTGTTTTAGGATGAAAAACAGGGAAATGAATAACAATAAAGATATGGTTTTTAAAAGTTTCAACTTTTGGCCGATGGATAGGAACAAGATAATCTTTTCTTAACTTGGTTGGCAGGTCAAATTCTTTTTTCAAAAAGTCAAGATCGTTTTCATTAGGTTTATTTATGTCTATCCAGGTAATATTTTGATAAGAAATTTTTTGCCTCATACAATTAAATTAATACGAATTAACTTGATTAAAATATCAAAATAATTCGTAAAGTTGATAGATAAATATTAATTTCATAATACTATATTCTGACTTGACAATCAACTTTTTTAATAATAAAGTATGTTAGAGAAGGGGTAAAAAGTAGACAAAAAGAGGAATCAGTTTTAAAAGTTTTATGTTAACTAGAAAGAAAAAAACATCTTTAAAAGATGGAAAGTTAGAATATCTTCTCAATGGTGAAGATGAGGGAAAAATTGAGAGAATCAGAAAAAAATTAAAGAAATGTTTGCGCGAAAAGAAAGAATATCTTGCTAATTGGCAAAGAGTACAGGCGGATTTTATTAATTATCGTCGTAGGGTTGAAGAAGAAAAGGAAAGACTGAAATTTTCTGCTCAGGGAGAATTGTTGAAAGAGTTACTTCCTCTTTTGGATAGTTTAGACAGAATAGAAAAGAAGAGCGATGGGGTAAAAATTTTGGACGATCAATTAAGATCTATTCTTCGTAAAATTGGATTATTAGAGATTGAAACGGAGGGAAAAGATTTTAATCCAGAATTACATGAGGCGGTTTCTTTAATTAAAAGTAAATCATCTAGCGGAAGTATCGTTCGTGAAATTCAGAAAGGCTATATTTTTAATGGGAATGTTATTAGGCCGGCTAAAGTAGAAGTGAGCAGATAAGGATTTAGTTAAGATATAAGGTTTTCTCTAATAAATTTTTTGTTTTGTTGTAAGCTAAATTTGTTGTAAGCTAAACTTATTAAATTAAATTAAATTAATATTGATATTTAAAGTTTATAAATAAGTTTTAAAATAATAAGCTCTAAGATATCTGAAATTGCTTAACAGCTTTAAGCCCCAGAGCTATAGCAGAAGAAAAATAGCAGTAAGGCGAAAAGCTGTTGGGATTTGATTTATGCCGTTAGTGCCTTTTAATCCATTCGATCACAAAGGAATGTTCCCTTTTGACAGAGACTTAGAGGAGATTTTTGAAGTGCCTGATAAAATTATCCCGATGATTCCCTTAAGAAAAAAGCTTTTTGAGCCAGCAGCAAATATTTATCAAACAAAAGACAAAGTAGTGGTAGAATTAAATGTGCCCGGTTTTAAGCCGTCTGATATTGATATAACATTAGAAGACAATGTTTTAACAGTCAAAGGCAAAATGGAAGAGAAAAAAGAGGAAAAAGGTAAAGAATATATTAGAAAAGAGATTAGGGTAGGTAGTTTTGAGAGACAAATGCCTTTGCCGGTAGAAGTAAAGAGCGAAAAAACAGTAGCTACTTATGAAGATGGTATTTTAAAGATAGAAATTCCCAAAAAGGAAGCAGCTAAAAAAACTCAAGTGAAAAGAATTCCGGTTAAAATTAAAAAAGCTTAATAAATCTATCTAAAAAATTGCTTATTTTGATTATTGTCAGCATTAGATATTGCTGGCAATGATTAATAAGCCCGAATAATTTATGGCTAAAATTATTGGTATTGATTTAGGAACATCCAATTCAGCAGCAGCAGTTGTTGAGGGCGGTAAACCGACTTTAATTCCTTCGGCTGAAGGAACGACAGTCGGCGGAGGAAAAGCTTTTCCTTCTTATGTTGCCTTTGATAAAGATGGTAATCTTTTGGTTGGCGAACCAGCTAGACGGCAGGCAGTGGCTAATCCGGAAAATACGGTTACTGCTTTTAAAAGGAAGATGGGTACGAATTATAAATATAAGTTAGGCGGTAAAGAATATACGCCTCAGCAGCTTTCTGCTTTTATTCTTCAGAAAATCAAAAAAGATGCCGAAGCTTTTTTAGGAGAGCCAATCAAAGAAGCAGTAATTACTGTGCCTGCTTATTTCAATGATGCTCAAAGACAGGCAACCAAGGATGCTGGAACGATTGCCGGTTTGGAAGTGAAAAGAATTATCAATGAGCCGACAGCCGCTTCTTTAGCTTATGGAATTGATAAAAGCGATAGAGAAGAGAAGATACTCGTTTTTGATTTGGGTGGCGGAACTTTGGACGTAACTATTATGGATTTTGGCCAAGGAGTTTTTGAGGTAGTTTCAACTTCCGGAGATACAGAGCTTGGCGGGACTGATATGGATGAGGCTTTGGTAAAGTATATTGTAGAAGAATTTAAAAAGGAAAATAATATTGATTTGAATGAGGATAAAACGGCTATGCAACGTTTAAAAGAAGCGGCTGAAAAGGCAAAAATCGAGTTAAGTTCAACTTTGGAAACTGAAATAAATTTGCCTTTTATTATTTCTAATAAAAACGAACCAAAGCATTTAGTGATGAAGATTACGCGAGCCAAGCTTGAAGAGTTGGTGCGGTCGATTGTAGAGAAATGTCGCAGTCCTATAGAACAGGCCTTGAAAGATGCTAAATTGACTCCTAATGACATTACTAAAATAATTTTAGTTGGCGGTCCGACAAGGATGCCGATTGTGCAACAGTTTGTTGAGGATTATATAGGTAAAAAAATTGAAAGAGGCGTTGATCCAATGGAATGCGTGGCTTTTGGTGCAGCTATTCAGGGAGCGGTTTTGGCTGGAGAAATGAAAGATATTCTTTTGCTCGATGTGACGCCTTTAACTTTAGGTATTGAGACTCTTGGTGGAGTAATGACGCCTTTGATTGAACGCAATACAACTATTCCGACATCCAAAAGCCAGATTTTTTCAACAGCCGCCGATAACCAGACATCAGTAGAAATTCATGTTTTGCAGGGGGAAAGACCTATGGCTGCTGATAATCGTACGCTTGGCCGTTTTATTCTAGATGGTATTCCTCCGGCTCCTCGAGGAGTGCCTCAGATAGAAGTAACTTTTGACATTGACGCTAATGGAATTTTGACAGTGAGAGCCAAGGATAAAGCAACAGGCAAAGAGCAGCATATTACTATTAAAGATTCTACTTCTTTGTCTTCCGAAGAAATTGAAAGAATGAGACAAGAGGCGGAAAAATACGCTGAAGAGGACCGTAAGCGGAAGGAATTAATAGAGTTAAGAAATCAGGCTGATAATTTGATATATACTACGGAGAAGACTTTAAAAGAAGCCGGAGATAAAATTTCTGAATCAGACAAAAAAGAGATTGAGGAAAAAATTAATGCATTAAGGAAAGCCAAAGAAGGGGATGAATCAGAGGCCGTGAAAAAAGCAATGGATGATTTGTCGCAAGCCATTCAAAAGATTGGGGCGCAGATGTATCAGCAGTCGCAACAGCAGCAAAGTAGTACTGATAGCCGTCAAGGTTCTCAAAATTCTTCAGGTGAAAGTCAGTCGTCAGCCAGCAGTGGTCAGTCAGCAGACGGGAAAGGAGAAGCAGAGACAATAGAGGGAGAATACCAAGAAAAATCTTCATAATTTCATTCATCTGCCTTTTAAGGCAGATGAATGATTATTTATATGAATAAAAATGCTATTACTCAGTCGGTTATCCTAACTTTAGTTACTGTTTTGGCTTCTTTAAGTTGGTATTTTTTGAAGTTGAGTCTTTTAACCCAAATTTCTTCAAACAAGACAATATGGATTTGGCTTTTGCCCCTAATATTTTTTAGTTTATTAATTATTGCTTTGGCTTTAGGCTGGCTTTTTATTCGTTCCCGTTTAATTCTTTTTTTAAATTTGTCAGCAATCCTTTTTTCTTTTTTGTTAGTATTTGGTTTTCAAAATTTGTATCTTTATATTACTTTATTAGCCTTACTTTTTCTCTGGACCGGTTCATGCCAGGCAATCAATGAAAAAGATTTAAGAGTTAAACTTAGTGTTCCAAAAATTATCCAGCGGGGGCTACCGCAAATTATGACTGCTTTTGCTTTAATGGTTTCTATTATTTTCTATAATTCGCCTTACGCTAAATTTGATAAGACTGATTTTATAATACCTCAGCCTTTTTTTGATGTTATTTATCAGCCTTTTAAGAATTTTATTGAAAATCAAAGTCAAAATATCCCCGGCCAGAATAAAATAGGAAATTTAAGCCAGCAACTCAATAGTAAAAGCATTCCTGAGCAATTTAGACCTTTTGTTGAAGCTTTATTAAAAAAGCAGAACAAGAGAGAGACTCCGGGTTCTTTAAACAGACAAAAAATAGATGAGGAGATTAAAGCCAGTTTTTACCAACTACTTAATCAGCAACTTAATCAGTTAATTATGCCTTATCAATCATATTTTCCTATTGTCGCTTCAATTGGTTTTTTCTTTTTACTTAAAGCCATCTCAGTTCCTTTAATGTGGGTAATACTTTTATTGGTTTGGTTGTTATTTAAAATTTTAGTAAAAAGTAAAGCAGTAAAAATTGGTCAGAGGATGGTTAGTCAGGAGACAATTGAATTATAAAAGATAGAAATGAAAAAATTTAATTTTTATTTCCTTGACTATGGATTATTACAAAATTTTAGGTGTTGACCGTTCAGCTTCGCAAGATGAGATTAAAAAAGCTTATCGTAAATTAGCTTTAAAATATCACCCAGACCGTGCCCCGGCGGACAAGAA
>CAYZRO010000011.1:0-9861 GCA_964480905.1 uncultured Candidatus Saccharibacteria bacterium | reverse complement strand
CCCCTTCCATTTTCTCTTCAGAACGCCCATAAAAACCATTATATTTAGCTGTCCCTTTAAAACCGGGTATGGTGAATTTAGTAGGACCGATATTAAATTCAGGACCAGCCTGATCTGCTATTACCTCTACTTTACAAGTGCTAGGAACTATTTTACCTTCTATTATTTCAGCGCCAGGAACAACAATTGTTTTAGTCGTTCTAAAAAGCTTACCGTCTTCAGAAAGGAAACGCGTTGTTGCTACCAAGGTCTGGGGAGAAGAACTATAGGCATTGTAAACAGTAATAATTCCGTGTGCTTTCTTTGAAATTTCCTCTTCGCCGGTAGTGATAAATTCTTTTTCCTTTGATTTTTTAATTTGAATAACCTGCAAAGGAATTTTATCTAACCCTGTATCTACTTGGGTAAAATCCTTATCAGCAAGTACAGGCAAAACAAAAGTGACTCGTTCTTTGTTAAGGACCAAATTGATCTCTGCTCGCGGAAGAATTAAATAAAAAATCAAAAAAGCAACCAAACAAGCTAGGGAAACAAAAGCTAAAAATAATTTGGTAGAAAGAGAAGAAAGTATAGTCTCTCTTTTTAATGGCTCTCCGTCATCAATGCTCTTGGAACGACGAAACCACTTTGAAACAAAATGCCACTTTGATTTTTTATCATTCCATTTAGAAACAACAGGCTCCTTAGAAAAATCTAAAGAAGGAATAGTTTTTTGAATTTTTTTCACTTCTTTAACTTTTTGGACAAAAGATTTGGAAGACGAGCTCGATTTTAAAGAAGAATAACGAGGGGCAATTATATCAACCATTTTTTCTCTCTTGCTTGTTACTTTAATAGGCACTTTAATATTCTTCTCTTTCTGTATCTTTTTTTTATTGACAGCCAGCTTAATCTTTAAATTATTATTTAATGACTCTTTTTCTGTATCATTATCATTGGCAGACAAAACCCTAAAATTAATGCCAGCTTTTTCAATTAAAAATCTCGTCTTTGGTTCATTGGTAAAAATAGACAAGTCTATCCCTAAATTTTCAGCCTCTCTTTTTAATAGCCTTAAGTTAATTAAACTTTGCCCTAATAAAGACTCTGAAGGCATAACCAACAATATTTTTTTCTCTTCTTCCTGAACTAATTTATCAATAACAGAGATAATTTCCTCATTTGGTTTGATGTAAATTACTTTCAAATTTTTTTCACGAAGCATATAGACAGATTAATTTGAAATTTCAAATTAATCTGTCTATATGTCGTCAATACTTAATTATTTTCTCTTACCTTTGAATAACTTTTAACATTTTTTTCGAAAGAGCAACTAACAAAGTTTCTTCTTTAGAAAACTGCAAGCTTGAAATAGCTAATGAAATAGGAGTAATATCTGAAACATTCTTTAAACGACCAGTCAAATCTTCTAATCTTGAAATGTCTTGAGGATAAAGCAATTTTACTTTTGGCGAATCAAGAAAAGGCAAATTAACTCGCCAGTCTTTGCCTTTTAAAGCTTCCTTTAGGCCGGGTAACTGACTGGCTCCTCCGCAAAGATAAATATATGGAGGAAAAGGCTCTGTCTGGGGAAATTCATTAAGCACCATTTCTATGCCAGAAAGCCAAACAGTAATATCTTTTTTAAAAGCTTCTCTGATTTTTCTTTTTACTCTCTCACTTACCAATCCTTGACTATAATTTAATTTTATCTCTTCTGCTTCAAAAAGACCTACTCCCAAAAGCTGTGACAAACGGCGAGTAAAAGCATCGCCTCCTAAGGCAAAGCTCTTTGTTCCTTCCAATCCTTTGTCTCTTACCAAGGCAACGTCTGTTGTCCCGCCGCCCATATCAATAAAAATGCCTCCTTTACTTCTCTCTTTCTCTTGAAGGGATAACTGAACCGCTTGAGAAATGGCATAAGGCTCGGCTAAAATTGAAAAAACTTTTAAATTAAGCTTTTCCGCAATAGTTTGAAGAGCGCCTAAATTGATTAAAGGAGCATAAATATTAAAAATGCTTAAACTCATTTCTCTGCCTTGGAATCCTAATGGATTAGTTACTTTGTAGCCATCAATTTTAACTTCAGTAACAACTGAATTAATTAATTTAGTCTCAATCTCTGAAATACCGGTCTCTTCTGCCAACAACTGCCTTACTTTCTCAAACGCTCTCCATTGCGCTTTCTGAATAATATTCTTTAATTCAGGCAAATCAATTCTTGTCTTTGGTTCTTCTCTTAAAAAAGTAAAAACAAAACTTATGCCTTTTATAAACTCGCCTGCTATACCCAAAATAGCTATCCCGCTAAAACCTCTCTCAGAAGATCTTTTCCAGGGCAAAGAATAATAAAATTTATCAAACAAGTTTTGCTGGATTTTCCCTCGACAACGACGATAAGCTTCAGCAATTGCTTCCTCTGAACTAAAGACCACACCTTCAATATCAGCTACTGCCCCGGCTCGCATATTGCCCGGTTGCTGTTTCCGACGACCAACACCTAAAACTACTACTTTGTTGTTTTCAGGATTAATTTTAAAAATTAAAGCCTTAACAAAACTTGTCCCGATATCTAAAGCTAAAAGATAGTTTTTTAATATCTTATCATGTCTTAAAGAAAAAATAAACGTCATTGGCTAATACTTATTTGCTAACTATTTCAAAATAGTTAGCAAATAATTTCAGCCAAAAATTATTCTAAAACAGCTTTAATTCTTCTTACGCCTGCTGAACTTGATTCTTCTTTAATAATTTTAAATCTGCCTAACTGACCAGTACGCTTGACATGGGGACCGGCGCAAACCTCCTTGCTATAATCACCAATTGAATAAACTTTCACTCGAGCGCCATATTTATTTTTAAAAAACGCCAAAGCGCCGCTTTTCAACGCTTGATCAAAAGACATCTCCTGGTAAGTGACCGGCAAATCTTCTTTAATTTTCTTATTCACTATTTCTTCCACTTGCTTTATTTGTTCTGATGTCATTTTTTCAGGATGACTAAAATCAAAACGTAATCTTTCTGAATTAATATCAGAACCCATCTGTTTAACATGAGAACCAAGAACATCACGCAGTGCTTGATGAAGTAAGTGTGTTGCCGTATGCAATTTAATTATTTTTTCTTTTTCCTCTGGATCTCGTATTTGATTAATATTATGACCACCAAATTTCTTCTCTGCTCCAGCCCGGGAAATTTCTTGGTGTTTCTTAAATAAAGCTTGATAACCCCTGATATCAAGCTTTATCTTTCTTTCATCCGATAAATCACTTATCATCTCTAAAGGCAAACCATAAGTAGTAACTAATTTAAAAATCTCCTGACCACTTAGCTCCTCTTTGCCCCGACTCATTTTCTCAAACTGACTAACGCCTTTCTTAAGGGTGCTTAAAAAAGATTCTGTCTCATGCTGAATTACAGTCAAAATATTTGATCGCTCTTGAAGCAATTCTGGATAAACGCTTTTTTGTTCTTCAATAACCCGCTGAGCCAAAGGGATAAGAAAATTTTTAGGCAAATTCAATAGAAAACCGTAACGGACAGCTCTCCTAATAATTCGTCTTAAAATATAGCCCTGATCTAAATTTGAAGGCAAAATGCCATCAGCTATCAAGAAACAAATGCCTCTTATATGATCAACAATAATTCTTCGCCACTTCTCGTGATGTCCATTTTTAATATCAAAACTATCTAACTCTTCAAAAATACCTTGAAAACTATCTATTTCAAATACATGTTTTTTGTTTTGCAAAACAACCGCCAACCGCTCCAGACCCATACCTGTATCAACGCCTTTCTGTTTTAATAAACTTATCCGTCCTTGCTCGTCAGAAAAATATTCGTTAAAAACTAAATTCCAAATCTCCATAAAACGACCACATTGGCAATTCGGGCGACATTTCTTTGCCAAAGAACAAGGTTCCTGATGAAGCTCAAAATGAATTTCTGTTGTCGGTCCACAAGGACCTTCCTTGCCAGTCGGTCCCCAAAAATTATCCTCGCGACCAAAATAAGAAATCCTTTCTCGGGAAATTCCTAATTCCAACCAAAATTTCTCAGATTCTTCGTCTTTAGGAACCTCTTTATCGCCTTTAAAAATAGTAATCCACAACTTTTCTTGAGGAATTTTGAATTCAGAAACTAATAACTGATAAGCATATTCTATTGCTTGCTTTTTAAAATAGTCCCCAAAAGAAAAATTGCCTAACATTTCTAAAAAAGTTAAATGGGTTTTATCGCCAACTTCTTCAATATCAGAAGTACGAAAGCATTTCTGACACGAAACCACCCTATTGCCAAAAGGCGAAACTTCGCCTAAATAATAGGGTTTAAACTGCTGCATCCCGGCAGTTGTAAAAAGAACAGAAGAATCAGAAGGCACTAATGGAGAAGAAGGAACGATCTTATGACCCCTTTTTTCAAAAAAATTTAAAAATTGTTTTCTAATCTCGTTTGTCAACATCTTGGGTATTTATAATTATAAATAATAAACTTTCCCTTATCAACAAATAATCCCTCCACCTAAGAGTTCTTTACCTAAAATGTCATAAAAAACAGCGGCTTGGCCAGGAGTAATTGCTCGTTGGGGCAGTTTAAATAAAAGATGGTATTTATATTTCTGAATTTTCTTTATTGTCACTAAATTTGATGGATGGCCATAGCGAATTCTTGCTCGAATTATTGAATTATCTGGCAAAGCATTGCCTAAAATCCAGTTTACTTCCTTTACTATTAGTTCTCTTTTGTACAACAAAGACTCTTGAGAACGATGAACCACCCAAAGGATATTTTTCTTAAAATCAAGATCAACTACATAATAAGGACCGGTTCCGCCGATATTAATCGCTTCCCTTTGACCAATAGTATAAAAAGGCAAGCCTAAATGCCTACCCAAAATTTTGCCTGATTGAACGTCTTTTATAGGCCCTTCTTTGCTTTTTATATTCTTTTTTAAAAATTCCCGAAAATTATTTTGACCAAGAAAACAAAGACCTCTACTTTCATTAAAATCAACAGACAAAGATAATTGCTGCGCCATTTGACGGACATATTTTTTTAAATAATCACCCAAAGGAAAAATAACATATTTCAATTGATTCTGATTCAAAGTGTACAGAAAATAGCTCTGGTCGCGCTTCTTATCCTTGGCTGTAAATAAATGAAATTTACCATCAATTTTCTTCAATCGCACATAATGTCCGGTAGCAATTAAATCAGCGCCAAGATTGCGAGCTTTTTTTAAAAATAAGCCAAATTTTATAAAACGATTACAAACAGGACAGGGATTAGGAGTCCTGCCCAAAGAATATTCTTTAATGAAATAATCTACAACTTCTTTCTTGAACTCACGGCTTAAATCAAAAATATGCAAAGGTATCTCTAATTCATTAGCTATCTTTCTGACTTTTTTCTCAAGCTCTTGGTTATAATTTTTATGTTTTTTCCAAAACCAAAATTTAATAAAAGCTCCCTCTACTCTAAATCCAGCTTTTTTTAACAAAAAAGCGGCTACGCTGGAATCAACGCCTCCTGACATAGCACAAATAACTTTTTTCATATTGATTCATCTTCTCGCTTTTGCTGAGTAACTTTTTTTAAAGTCTTCCTCAGCCCCTCAAGATCAATTTCTTTTTTTCTTTTCTTTTTAAGCTGTTCTGAAAAAACTGTTCTCTTATCAATGTCTTTTAAATGAATAGGTTCTTGATCGCCAGAAATAACAATAGGTTTGCCTTTCTCTAAAATTGAAGAAGAAACAGGCTTTTCTTTCATTTTACCGCTCTTTGATTGTTTTTCTCTAATCTTTCTTAAACACTCCTTACAATAAACCGGTCTTTGGCCATCAGGTTCAAAAATAACTTTTGTTTTTTTACCGCACTCCCAACAAGTTGCCTCATAAAGCGGCACAACAGGACTTCCTTTTTTTTCTTCTACTATTCCTTCTACTCCAACATCAAGAACACCGCTCCAGCGAGCAATTTTTTCCTCTATAATCTGTCTTTCTGTCCCGTAACGCTCTCGAGAAACTTTAATAATTTTTTCTTTGTGAGTTACTTCTGGTAAAGGAAAAGGAGGCAAAGTGGTTGCGCTAAAAGGCCGAGAAGCTACTCCATCTATCATCAATTTGACATAAATATTGGCAAAGCCCAAATTAACTATATCATCAATGGAAAATTCAGGACTTAATTCTTTTTCTAAAAATTCGGCATCAACGGCTCCAACACGAAAAACAATCAAAGTGCCTATATTGCCAAAAACAGCGTCTCGCACTGACTCTTCCATTTGAGCGATGTATTGGTGGGCCAAAATTAAATTTAAATGATATTTTCTCGCTTCTGAAAGAATGCCGGCAAAAGCTTGAGTCGCGAAATTTTGAAATTCATCTACATATAAATAGAAATCGTTTCTTTCTGATTCAGGTAAATCAACACGACTCATCGCCGCTAATTGTAATTTTGTAATCAATAAAGCCCCCAACAAATGGCTAACATCCTCACCGATCTTCCCTTTAGAAAGATTCATAATTAAAATCTGACCTTTATCCATTAATTCTCTCATATCAATAGCCGATTTTGTCTGGCCAATAATATTGCGGATAAGTGGCGTAGAGATAAACTGACCTACTTTATTTTGGATGGGAGCCACCGCTTCTTCCCGAAAACGATCAGGATATTTAGCAAATTCATTCAACCAGAACGATTTTACTGCCGGATCAGATATTTTACTGACAATTTTTTGTCTGTATTCCTTATCAGCCAACATCCTGTTAATCCCCAACAGGGTTGACCCCGGATATTCTAAAAGCGCCAAGACGCAGTTATTTAAGATATATTCCATCCGGGCACTCCAAACATCGGGCCATATTTTTTTAAAAACTCCCATCAACCCAGAAGCTACTAGATGTCGATGTTGAACACTAACTTTCTCAATGGCATTAAAAGCCACTGGATAATCTGAATCGCTGGGATTAAAGTAAATTACATCATTAATTCTTTCAGAAGGAACAAAATCCAACATCTTTTCGGCAAACTCGCCATGAGGATCTACAATTGCCACCCCTTTACCACTCTGAATATCCTGAATAGCCATATTTTCCAATAAAGTTGTCTTTCCCATTCCTGTTTTACCAACAATATAAATATGCCTCCGCCTATCAGCAGTCTTAATGCCAAATCTCTTTTTCTCATCTCTGAAATTTGTTTCAGCAAAAAAGTTAATCTCCTCCATAATTTTTAATTTTTGTTTACTCGCTGCTTACTGGCAAATCAGCAGGAGGACCTGCTTTTTTCATTTCTATTCTCGGAGTAGCTAAAGATTTAACTACTATGCTTGGAAAATGATAAATAGTCGCCAGCTCCTCTACATTTAGAACAAAACCTTTTTCCCAAAAACTTCGCTCGCGCAACTCGCGGAAAAGTATTCTTTTTTTAAAATCTGCTCTTAATTTAGTAAAAAGATAATTAGCTTTTGTAATTCCACTTGGTTTCAAACCATTAAGATTTAAATCATTAAATTGATTAAAACAACCAATAACTGCACCAACTATCGGTTTGTAAAATACTTTGCGAGGAGCTAAATAAGCCCATCTTATACAAACTTCAAAACCTTTTTTGCTGATATTATTATTTATCGCCTTTATTGTAGATTCTTCTGCCGGAGAAAGCGTTCTTACCATCAAACCCGTTTGGCCGGGCACTGTATGCTTTTCAATAATTTCCTTTATAACTTTCTCTCCTTCTTTCTGCCAGCTGTCATCAATAGGCTTAACTAACATTTGTATCCAAATTTGCTCATTATTTTTTAGTTTGCTCAAAACTTCCACCAAACTTGCTAATGGATCAACGCAAAGCTCAGGTTTACTCTCCTCAAAAGCCTGATAAGTTCTTATCGGATAAACATCGGGTTTGGCTAACTTAAAACGCGAACCCCAAAGCTCCCAATCCTTATTCGGGATTTTTTTAGGGACGTTCTCAACATAATCATTTACTAAATTAATTTCTGCTTCCGGATATTGAGCAAATATTTGAGCCTCTACCATATTTCGATGCGCTTTCGGCAATCTAATATAAAAATGTATATGTCCGCCAAAACTGGTTATTTCAAAACTCATATACTCTTGGATAACACCCCGAATATATTCGTCTACTTTTGTACTAACCGTTCCCCAAATTGCCCAAATGCCGGCGAAAATTTGCTCCATCGCTTTAGGACTTCTTTCAACTCGTTTAGGCGGAATAATTTCTAAAACAATCCACTCAATACTATGCCAATAGCGATGTTGAATGTAATATATCCATATTTTCCAAAAAATAAAAAAAAGCGCCGTTAGCAAATACAGCCACCAAAAACTCAAGAGAAAACCTCCAATTGCCAAAAAAATTTTAAAATCGTCTATCATATTTAAATTTTAAACTAAGCTATATTTGTTGCCTTCTCTACGAAAATATTTTTTATTTTGGAGATTTATCAAAACAGTATTCTCTTTTATCAACTTTTTTTCTAAAACTCGTTTTATAATTTCCTCCTTGGTTAAAGGTCCTTCATTAGCTAAAATTTTTTTTATCACATCCAAAACAGTTCCTGATTCATAATCCCATTCATTTAAAGCATAAATTCCTCGACCTATTAAAATAAACCGAGGATCCTTTATTAATTCGTTATGAACTGTTTGGATATTAACAGGATTAGAAGCTAAATCAGTTTCATTGATCGCTTTAGCCAATTCAGTAAAATGAAGCGGTCTGCCAATTTTCTTCAAAACCAAATAAGCTTTATCTTTGACTCCTCGCGGCCTGATCTCAGGCCAATGAGATAAACCAATTTCGCCAAAACTATTCTTATCAATTAATTTACAAGCGTCAATATAAGATCTAACTGCCAAAACAGAAGAAGCGCCGATATTTTGCCCAATCTTAATAATCTCCTCTTCTGGCGCCACTTCTTTCTTTTTCTCCAATTCCCGAACTAAACTGTAAATAATTCTTCTCGCACTATTAAGACAACGTTTATTTATTGTCCATAAGGGATAAAATTCAGAAGTTTCGCCAAAGCGATAAAAAGGACGGCTAATAGACAAAATAAAATAAATGGCTGATTGAGAATATTTTGACCCATCGCTTAAATCTTCTAACAAAGCCGCTTCGCGACGCATTTTACCATATTCATTTAAATAATTTTGAATGGTTGATATGGCCGGTCTCAAATAATTTATAGACTTAGACAAAATTGCTATACCGTTTTTCTCTATCTGCCTTACTCGTTCTCGTGTAATACCATATCGCTGACCGATTAATTCCAAAGTTTGACGTTGTCCATTGTGTAAACCAAAACGACGGATTAAAATATCTCGCATCCGTCTATTGGGAATCTCTTTGAAAAGAGTTATTACTAATTCATAGGGATTGAACTCGCTCATTATTGCTCGCTTTATTTAAAATTTACATTTCTTCTAAAATTATTTCCTCCTCTGAAAAAAGAATATCACTTATTAAACATTCTGTCAATTTAAACTTCTTAATCTAAATTAATTTTAAATAAACTTATTTAGATAATCCCTTTCTAAATTAGTAATAACATAAAATTCAGTATCAACTATTAATTAATCTTGATAAATTAAATAATACCTGTTCTGTCGGCCCAAAATCAGGATAATATATAGTAGTAAACACCAAAATTTTTTCTTGGGTCTTTCAATGGTTTTAAAAAATTAATTGTCTTTTTCAGTCGCTTAACAGAGTTAACTTTTGGCCCCTTCAAATATAAAAAGTAAACGCCTGCATTACTCTCGTATTATACTTTTCACCAACCCCAATAAATTAATAGCCTCAAGGAACATAATTCAAATTAAATCAAACCAGTCTAACTCTATTTTTGTTTGTCTATAGT